>CAZJUD010000167.1:0-23851 GCA_964549125.1 uncultured Caldimicrobium sp. | reverse complement strand
TCTGCTGCGCTTCAAACCTTGCACTCATCTCCCTTTGCTGGGCTTCAAAGCGTTTGTCCATCTCCCTCAGTAAAGCTTCAAGTCGTTTGTCCATCTCTCTTGAGAGATTTTGATGCCTTTCTGCTTCAAGCAACCTTAGGGCTTTTAATTCCTCTTCCAAACGTATTAACCTTCCAAGTCAGGCAATAGCATATAGTTCTTTTTCTTTTTCTTGAAAATAGGTGGTTAGAACATCAGGAAGCAGGGAGAGGATTATTTGTTTTAGGTGTTCTTCAGAAACATGAGCCTGCATAAAAATAAATTATAGTTAACCTTAAGGTCTGTCAAGGTCCTTTGAAAGGTTGTTAGAAAAATCCTTTTCTCCCCCCAATTTTGCGCAAAGCGAAGGCTCTTTCCTTTCTTGTCGCCCTAAGCCAAAGCCCTGAGCGTCAGCGAAGGGGCAACGAAGGGCCTCAGAGGTCTTTGATGCTACTTAAAGATGGCAAGGTATGTTTGCAAGATTTTTCGAACGCCCTCAAATAATATTGACAAATGTAAAAAAAGTTTTATTTTAGAAGAAAACTTTAAATGTGGGGAGAAAAAATGCAAAACAGCGACCTTAGATTGCTTAAAGAACTTGGGCTAAAGCTTACACCTCAAAGATTAGCCATCATAGAATACTTAAAGGATAATAAAAATCATCCTTCGGCTGAAGAGATTTACAACGCCTTAAAAGATAAGTTCCCAAGCATGTCTTTTGCAACAGTCTACAATACCCTTGAGGTTTTGGTTGAAAAGGGTTTAGTAAAAGAGCTCAGCATTGATAGCACTAAAAGGAGGTTTGACCCTTTTACCCATCCCCATCATCACTTCATCTGCAAGGAGTGCGGAAAGATCGTAGATGTTGAGACTTCATTTGAAATCTTTATCCCGGATTTTCTCAAGGATTTCCAAGTTGAAGATTTTCAGGTTGTCTTCACGGGCCTCTGCCCAGAGTGTAAACAAGCCCAAGTGTAAATAAGCCCTAAGCCCCCTTCTATCAAAGGGGCTCTCTTTTTTTCTCTTTAACCTGTGATAAATTAAGCTTTCAATGAAAGATTCTTCGTATAAAAAAGTAGTTCAAGCCCTGGGGCTTGTTTTTGGGGACATAGGCACAAGCCCCATCTACACTCTGAGCGTAGTTTTCCTCCTTTTAAAGCCAACCAAAGAAAACATCCTCGGTGTGCTATCTCTCATTTTTTGGACGCTCATCATCATTCCTACTCTTCAATACACAGTCTTAGCAATGAGCCTAAGTTTAAGGGGTGAGGGTGGGACTTTAATCCTTTGGGAGATCTCACGAAACCTTTTAAAGAATAAAAAAAGGCTTGTAGGCTTTTTTAGTTTACTTGCTTTCATAGGAATTTCTCTTCTTATGGGGGACGGGGTTATAACTCCAGCTATAAGCATCATTAGTGCCGTTGAGGGTGTCTCTTTTATTCCAGGGTTGAGACCTCTTCATCCCAATGAAGTAGTTTTTATCTCTGCGATCATTGCCCTTTTGCTCTTTTATTTCCAGAGGGGTGGAACGGAGAAGGTTTCCTTTACCTTTGGTCCCGTTATGTGTCTATGGTTTGGAAGCCTTTTTTCCCTTGGTTTAGCAAACATCGTAAAAGCCCCTGAGGTCATAGAAGCGCTAAACCCTGTTTATGCTTTAAGATTTTTTCAAGAGAACGGCTGGAAAGCCTACTTAGTTTTGGGTGAGGTGATACTTTGTGCAACCGGTTCAGAAGCTATGTATGCCGACATGGGACATCTTGGGGCTCGCCCGATTAAAAGGGCTTGGTATCTTGTTCTGATTGCCCTTCTTGTAAACTATTTTGGTCAGGGAGCCTTTTTATTGCTCAATCCCTCGGCTAAAAGCGTCCTTTTTGAGATGTGTCTTAATACCCTGCCTATAGCCTATGTGCCCTTTTTGGTTTTGGCTCTTCTTGCCACGATAATTGCTTCTCAAGCTATAATTAGTGGGATGTTTAGCGTAGTGTATCAAGCCATCTTCGCTCGCATCTTTCCTATCATGAAGGTTAAGTATACCTCCCCTGAGCTTCACTCTCAAATATACATCGGGGCAGTAAATTGGCTTCTTTTCCTTGCGGTAATCTTTATTATGTTTGAGTTTAAGAGTTCGGCAAACCTGGCTTCAGCTTATGGTCTTGCTGTTACTGGTGATATGACCATCACTGGGTTATTCCTTATTACCATCTTTCTTTTTCGGAAAAAGTATCATTATGCTTTACTTGCAGTATTAACAACTCTTACAGTTTTTACCTATTTTACCTCTACTTTGTTTAAACTGCCCCATGGTGGATACTTAGCACTCATTCTTGCTGGTATTCCCCTTTCTATTATTCTTCTATACACTGAAGGGCAGAAACGCTTATACAAAAGCATAAACTTTTTAAGCAGAGAGGAGTTTATTCATAAGTTTACACGGTTTTACCCAAAGAACCCCAAGATACCAGGGCAGGCTCTATACTTTATACGAGATATATACCACTTTCCCCCTTATGTAATAGAAAACATCTTCTTTCACGGTATCCTTTACGAAGAAAATATCTTTGTATCCCTCATAAGAAAAAATGAGCCCTATGGTATAACCGTAGGATTTTTAGAAGAGTTCTGTCCAGGAGCTAAAACCTTGGAGATTGCTTACGGTTATATGGAAATCCTTAGGGTTGAGGATATTCTAAGGGAACTTGGGATTGATGAACGGGTTGTTTTTTACGGGCTTGAAGACATAGAAACTAAGCATCCCATCTGGAAGGTCTATGCCTTTATTAAGCAGATGAGCCCCCACTTTGTCAAATTCCTTGACCTTCCTCCTGCAAAACTCCATGGTGTCCTTACCCGGATGGTCATCTGATTTTCGCAAATAACCTTAATAAATCTTGTTCATCCCTTTTCCTTCAGAAAATTTCTTGATAAAATTTGATTGCCTTGTTTTTCCAAAATTTTTTAAAGCATCTTGACATTTTTTGAAAGGGGGTTATTTTATAGCCCGTCCATTTAGCGGAGAAATCTTGCTATAAGGGGGGATTAGAGATGAAAAATTTTGAGAAGATGGAGTATGGGTTTGGTCAGCACCTGATAATTGACGGATACGGTGCAAATCAGGCAAAGCTTATGGACATCGATTTCATCTACGATTTTCTCAATAAATACCCAGAAACTATCGAGATGACGAAGATCATGCCCCCTTATGTGTTTAAGTATTTTGCCCCAAACCCTGAGGATTGGGGAATTTCCGGCTTTGTAATCATCGCTGAAAGCCATATAAGCATCCATACTTTTCCAGAAAAGCTATACCTAAGCGTTGATATCTTCTCCTGTAAGCCCTTTAATGTTGATAAAGCCGTCGTAGACATAACCGAGATGTTTGAGATTAAAAAGAGCGAGATTAGGCTCCTTGATAGAGGCTTAGAGTTTCCAAGGTCTATCAGGGCTGTTGAAAACTTCATGCGTCTTGAAAGAAAGGGTCTAACCTTCTAAGGGATGAAGATCAATTTTCTTGGGCTACCCGATTCGCCAAACCCAAGGGTAGCCCTTGTCCCTCTCCCCTTTGAGTTTACAACCTCCTGGCTTAAAGGAACAAGGTTTGCCCCTCTTGAAATCCTAAAAGTAAGCCCAAATCTTGAATTCTTTGACGAGGAATCCTTAGTCTCCCCTCACGAGGTCTTAGGGTTCTATACTGAGGAAATAATTGAATTCTCTGCTGATTTTGAGAAGGCTTTAGCTCAGGTTGAAGAATTGGCTAAAAAATATGCCGAAAAAAGACTTTTTGCTATTTACATAGGGGGTGAGCACACCGTAAGTTTCCCAATACTTAAAGTATATAAAAAATACTACCCTGGTCTCAAGGTCCTCCATCTTGATGCCCATCTTGACCAAAGGGATGAGTACCTTGGAAGCATGGTCAATCATGCAACGGTCATGCGAAGGGTAAAAGAGCTTAGCCTTCCTGTTTTAAGCGTCGGCATAAGGTCAGCCTCAGAGGAAGAAAAGGATATTTTGTTATCCGAGAAGGAGGCTCTCATTCTTGCCAAGGATTTTATCAAGGATGAGGAGGGTTCCCTTAAGAAGGTCTCTGAATTTTTAGGAGAAGGACCAAGCTATCTTAGCCTTGATGTGGATGTCTTTGACCCCTCTCAGGCACCGGGAGTTGGAACACCTGAGCCTGGTGGTCTAAGCTGGTATCAGGTTTTAGAAATTTTGAAGCTCTTTGTTAAGGCAAATCCAGTTGCCATGGACATCGTTGAGGTAAGACCAATACCTACCTTACCTATAACGGAATATCTTGTTGCAAGGCTTATCCTTAAGATTTCAGCCTATTTAACAAAGTCTTTGCCATGAGTTATTTTCATCAGCTTGCAAAGCTCCTCTTTGAGGCAAACCTTTTAAAGAGGATTGAAAGGACGGGATATAGCTATCTTGGCACAGGCAGGGAAGATGTTGCAAAACATTCCTTTGGAACGGTCTTTTGCGCCTACATTCTTAGTCAGTTCTTTCGAGGTAAAGTAGACTTGACTAAGGTCTTGACCATGGCCCTCTTTCACGACTTTCCTGAAGCAAGGACAGGGGACTTTAACGCCGTAAACAAGCTCTACAATCAAGCAGACGAAGAGAGAGCCTTAAGTGAAGCGGTTGGCACTTTCCCCTTTGGGGAAGAAATCCTTACCCTTTTTAAAGAATACAGAGCCCTTGAGACCCTTGAAGCTAAAATAGTTCACGATGCTGATACACTCGACCTAATGCTTCAGCTTAAGGAACAGAAGGACCTAAACAACCCTTACGCAGAGAGATGGTTGAGATACGCGAAAAGAAGGCTTATCTTAGAAGAAAGTAAAAGGCTTGCTGAAGCCATCTTAGAGACGGAATGGTGTTCCTGGTGGCTTGAGAGATTGATCAAAGTTGACAGGGATAAAATTGACGGAGATAAGGAAGCCTGAAGATTGCGTAAGATGTGGCAAATGCTTACCCCATTGTCCTACCTACAGGTTCTTTCTTAGGGAAGATTTTTCACCCCGTGGAAGAAACTTCCTTTTAAGTCAAAGTTTAGAGGGAGAAGGCTTAGCTTACTGCCTCCTTTGTGGAAGATGCGAGAGGGTTTGCCCCCTTGGTGTTAGCTTCCCAAAGGGCTATCTTCAAAGCCTAATCAAAGGAAAGGGACTAAATCTTCCTCTCCCAGCCATAAAGGACCTGCTTTTCTGGAAGGATCTTAGCCAAAAAAACGAAGCTTTCTCCCTTGATGAAAGGGTATTTTCTTTAAAGGAAGGTGAGTTTTATCTTTATCTCTCCTGTGGGCTTAAGCATCTATATCCTAAAGCCTTGGCTAATTTTGCAGATCTTCTAAAAAAAGAGGGGCTAAAAGTTCATGTCCCTCAAGCAAACTGTTGCGGAATACTTTACCTAAGCTTGAAGGATTTTGGGCGGCTTAAGGAGTTTGCGAAGAATAACCTTTTAGCCTTCTCTGAGGAAAAACCCATTCTAACCTTTTGTGCCACCTGTCTTTGGATGTTTAGGGAGGTTTATCCCCTTATTTCTGAAAATTTTAGAGGTTTGGCTGAGAGAACATACTTTGTGTTGGACTTTTTGGGAAAAAACTTTAACCTACAGGCTGAAATAGAGAACTACGAGAAGGTGCTTTTTCATAAGCCTTGCCATCTTGGGAGCAAAGGTTTAGCCAACATAGACTTGACTTTATTTAATTTAGGACTTAATAATAAAATAAAAGACTTTTGTTGCGGTTCAGGCAAAGCTGACCTTTGGCTCAAAGGTTTTCAGAAGGGATACCGTAGAGCGTGGCTAAGGGAGCTTTCAGCTTTTGATGTTTTGGCAACAGCCTGCACTGGCTGTTTTTACAACTTTAGCAAGCTTTTAAAGGCTCCGCCTTTGGTAAAGCATTGGCTTGAAGTCATAAACCTAAAATAGCAATGGCTGATAAATATCCATCCTATCTGAATCTTTTGGAAAGCGGGGAGCTTGATAGAAGAATTGAGGCTCTCTATGAAAGGTTAAGCCCCTGTAGAATCTGCCCACACGAATGCGGTGTTGATAGACTAAAGGGGGAGAAGGGTTTTTGTCGAGTTGGGAATAAGCCAATGATAGCAAGCTATGGACCCCATTTTGGCGAGGAAAGACCCCTTGTGGGAGAGGGAGGCTCAGGAACTATATTCTTTACCTTTTGCAACATGGCTTGTGTTTATTGCCAAAACTGGGAGATAAGTCATGAGGGTGAAGGGGAAGAAGTGTCAGAAGAAACCTTGGCAAAAATTATGCTTATCCTCAAAGTGTGGGGTTGTCATAACATAAACCTTGTTACTCCGACCCATCAGATACCTTTTATAGTTAAGGCTATAAAGATTGCGGCTGAAGCCGGGCTTGACCTTCCGATTGTTTACAACTGTGGAGGCTATGAGTCCGTTGAAACTTTACGGCTTCTTGAGGGGATTATCGACATTTATATGCCGGATATCAAGTATATGGATGAGAAGGTTGCTTTAAGGCTCTCAAAGGTTAAAAACTATCCTAAGGTGGTTAAACTTGCGGTGAAGGAGATGCACCAGCAGGTTGGGGATTTGATCATTGAGAATGGCATAGCTAAAAGGGGGCTTATCATTCGTCATCTTGTTTTGCCGGGAGACCTCTCTCAGACAGAAGAGGTTATAAAGTTTGTAGCTCAAGAGATATCCCCTAATACCTACTTTAACCTAATGGACCAGTATAGACCCTGCGGTGATGCCTGGAAGTATCCACCCCTTGATAGAAAGATTACCAAAGAAGAATGGAATAGAGCCTTAGAACTTGCAAAGAAGTATGGGCTTAAAAGGCTTGACGATAGAAGAGCAAGGTTCTGGGATTAAGTTCTTTGCCGTTGGTGATATCCACGGCTGTAGTAGAAGGCTTGAGGCTTTGCTTTCTAAGCTTCCCATTCGGTGGAATGAAGACTATTTGATCTTTCTTGGAGATTACATAGACCGCGGTGAAGACCCACGGCGAGCCTTAGAGATAGTGATGGAGCTTGTGGAAGCTTATCCAGGGAAGGTGATTGCCCTAAAAGGAAACCATGAGTGGATGTTTGAAAGGTTTCTGCAGGGGATAGACCCAGAGGTCTTTCTTTATAACGGTGGAGATAAGACCCTGCGATGCTACATGAAGGAGGGCCGTTTAGTTGTTCCGGATGAGCATGTTGATTTCTTACGGAGCCTTCCTCTCTATGTAGAAACTCCCGATTACATCTTTGTCCATGCAGGGATAAACCCTTACAAGAGCCTTAAGGAACAGGATGAGATGGACCTTCTTTGGATTAGGCAGAGTTTTTACCTATATGAAGGCACTTTCCCAAAAGTAGTAGTGTTTGGGCATACTCCTTTTCCTGATGTGCTTATGCTTGCTGATAGGATAGGTATCGATACTGGATGCGTCTACGGAGGAAAACTTTCGGCGGTTATGCTACCAGAGAGAGAGGTCTTTCAAGTATGAAGTTTTAGGAGGTAGTGGCAATGGCAGAAGACAGGAAAAAACTCTCCTGGCGAGAGGTCGACAAGCTAAAAGACCAGAGCGGTCTTGCAAAGCTCAGAAAAAAGAGGGAAAAGGCAGAAAGAACTGAATCCCCTTTGCTTGACGAAACAAAGAAGAAAAGCTACCTCAAAGAGCTTGAAAAACTTTTTCAAGAAAAAACTTCCAAGGAAAAAGAAGAGGCTTTGAAAAGACTTCATCAAAGGGCAGGCCAAAGGGACTTTAAAAAACTTGCCCTCGAATTTGTGGAAAAGTTTGGTATACCTACTGACGCCATGACTTTACTTCTTTTTTTAGACTCTAAAGAAAAAGAACTTATTTTGAGAGTAATTGAATTTATAAAGGAGAATTTTTCTCTTTTTTCAAAGGAAGATTTGGAAGCTTTAATTAGCAAGTTAAAGACCTTAAGGTATACGGTTACAGACCCTGCGGTGGCTTTTAAGGTAGAGAAGGTTTTGAAGGAGCTTCCCCTTTGATGGGGGATGTGCTTAAAGAATTTCTCACCTTTTTGCTTTCACAAAAAAACTATTCTTTGAACACCCTTTCTGCCTATGCCAGAGATATTAAAGATTTCCTTGAATTTTTATCAGCTAAGAGGGTAGAACTAAAGGGATTAAACCTTAATGTTGTTGAAGCTTACTTAGTAACTTTAAAAGAAAGGGGTTTTAATCCCTACAGCATTGCGAGAAAGCTTTCAAGCTTACGGAGGTTTTTTAAATTTTTGCTTGACGAGTTAAGGCTTGAGCTTCCTCCTTTGCTTTTGGAGACACCAAAGCTTCCCTTTCGACTGCCAAAGATTCTTACCCTTGATGAGGTAAACGCCCTTCTTTCTGCTCCTGACCTTTCCACACCCTTAGGAATTAGGGATAGGTGCATGCTTGAAGTACTTTACGCTACCGGGGTTAGGGTGTCAGAGCTTGTAAGCTTAAAACTTTCTAACTTAAACCTTGAGCTTGGGCTTGTTAGAGTTTTGGGAAAAGGGGAAAAGGTTAGGCTTGTGCCTATGGGAGAGCCGGCTTTAAACTTCTTAAAACTCTATTTAGCCGAGATTAGACCAAGGCTTGAGAATAAAAAGAGCAAGGATTTTGTCTTTCTAAATCGGCTTGGAGCTCCGATGACAAGACAGAGGTTTTGGCAGATAATAAAGGACTACGCTAACAGGGCTGGCATCCCTCTTGAGAAGATTTCACCCCATGTGCTTAGGCATTCTTTTGCCACTCATCTACTGGAAGGAGGCGCGGACCTAAGGTCAATTCAACTTCTCCTTGGGCATAGTAGCATAACGACAACTCAAATCTACACCCATGTAGATGTAAAAAGACTAAGAGAGGTTTATGACAAGTACCACCCAAGGGCTTGAGCCGAAGCTTCTTAGAGTAAAGC
Source organism: uncultured Caldimicrobium sp. (assembly GCA_964549125.1). Classification (GTDB taxonomy): domain Bacteria; phylum Desulfobacterota; class Thermodesulfobacteria; order Thermodesulfobacteriales; family Thermodesulfobacteriaceae; genus WYEG01. The sequence continues at coordinate 14,935 of CAZJUD010000167.1, read as the reverse complement.
TTGCTGAGTTTTTAGAACATTTGGAGCTTCCTGACGAAGCTCTAAACTTTATCCTCAAAGCTAAGGAGGTTGCCGAGGAGCAGGAAAAATTTCTTTACCTTGCAGGGGGAGAGGTTAGAGATTTTCTTCTTAAAAGACCTTCCTACGACGTTGACCTTGTCATAGAGGGCTCAGCTAAAGAGTTTTTAGAAGGACTAAAAGGAAAGCTTAACTTTGAAGTCCTTTTTTCTTCACCCTTCTTGACTTATAAAATTCTTCTCCCTCAGACGGGGTTTGAAGTAGACCTCGTTACGGCAAGGGATGAGGTCTACGAGGATGTAGCCGCTTTACCAAAGGTCTTTCAAGCAACCTTTAAAGAGGATGTGCTTCGAAGAGATTTTACTATTAACGCCCTGATTTACGGGCTTAGCCCTCCCTATGCTGAGATGATAGTAGACTTGGTGTCCGGGATTTACGACCTTGAAAGAGGCCTCCTTAGACCCCTTCACCTTAAGTCTTTCGTTGACGACCCAACGAGGGTCTTTCGGGGAATACGCTACAAAGTTAGGTTTGGGCTAAACTATGCCGAAGAATTCTATCAAGCTTTTTCCCGTGCCATAGAGCTTCAAGCCTTCCTTAAGCTCTCATCTTCTCGGTTAAGAAACGAGCTCCTACTCTTTGTTAAAAGAGAGGGGTTATCCGCATTGCTTAGCCTCCTATTTGAGTGTCAAGGCTTTGAACTTTTTTCGCATTCAGGCTTAAAAGTAGATGTGGAAAAGTTAGGGGAGGGGACAAAAGCTTTGAAGGAGTTTGAAGAGATCTTAAATCCCGAGGAGTTAGAGGATGCTTTTCTCTTGATTTTAGCTGGCTTCGATCGAGAGAATTTGAAGCGGCTCTTTTTTGCAGATACCGTTATTGATCGGTTGGTAAAGGTCTATCAAGAGTTTAAGAAGAAGTCCCGGGAGGTCCTTAATCTTCCTTTGATTGAGCGGGTTTTAATGTTTGAGAAGGTATCTAAGGCAACGCTTATAGCCCTATCTCTCTACTTACCAGAGCTAAGGGAAGAAATAAAAAAATACCTTTTTGTGTATAGCAAGGTTTATCCTGAGCTTAAGGGTGAAGATTTAAAGGGGCTTGGGATAAAGCCAGGGAAGCAACTTGGTGAAATTCTAAAAAAACTTAGGGAAGAAAAGCTTGAGGGAAGGCTCAAGACTAAAGATGAGGAAATAGCTTATGTTAAGAGCTTGCTTTATTCGGCATCTTAACTATAATTCCTGAGAAAGTAGCTTAGGAGTTTGTTTATGGAGAGTTTGTCTATGGAAGAAGATTTTAAAAGGCTTCTTGAGGAGTACTTTCAAAGGATTGATGCTCCGATTAAGGTTGGCGATGAGGTGACGGGAGTAGTTGTTCATTTTGACGGGGAAAACTACTTTATAGACCTTGGGGGAAAGGCTGAGGCTATCCTTCCAAAATCTGAATTGATTGCCCCCGAGGAAATAAAGATTGGAGAAAAGATCTCGGCAATAGTTGTTCAAAGAGGAGAAAGGGGAGCTTATGTTCTTTCTGTTAAGAAGCTTTTTGAGAAAAGGGCAAAGGAAGAGTTTGAAGACCTTTTTAGTAAGGGTTTGCCTCTTAGGGTAAAGGTTATGTCTTTGGTAAAAGGGGGCTATGTTGTTAGCTTTAAGGGTGTGGTTTCTGCCTTTTTACCTGCTTCTCAAGCTGAAAAAGACCCAGATTTTCTGGGTAAGGAAATATCCGTCCTTCCCCTTGAGAAAAAAGGGGGAAGCTATGTTGTCTCTCAAAAAGCTTACCTTATAAAAGAAAAGGAACTGAAAAAGAAGGAGATAGAAGAAAAGATTAGGACAGGTGCCCCCTTAGTAGGAAGGATTAAGGCTAAGGTAAAGGGGGGATTTATTGTAGACTTTGAGGGGGCAATAGCAGGTTTTCTCCCCTTTTCGGAGCTCACCCATAGGAGGCTAACAAGCCCTGAAGATTATCTCCAGATCGGGGATGAGGTGCGCCTTTCAGTCCTTTCTTATGACCCTATTCAAGGGAAGTTAAAGGTTAGCTTAAAAGCCTTAGAAAAGGATCCTTGGACAGAGGTTTTAGAAAAATATCCCGTTGATAGTAGGCATGTTGGGACTGTGGTTGAGGTAAAGCCCTTTGGAGCCTTTGTTGAGCTTGAACCAGGCGTTGAGGGCTTAATCCCTGCAAGCGAAGTCTCCTGGCAAAGAGGCCTTAAACCTCAGGATGTGTTAAGTAAAGGAGATAGGGTGGAAGTGGTTGTGCTTGAAGTAAAGCCTGAAGAAAGAAGGATGGTCCTTAGTCTTAAACGCCTTGAGGAAGACCCTTGGGAAGTCTTTGCAAGGGAGCATAAGGTAGGTGATATAGTCTCTGGAAAGATCAAAGGGCTCGTTGATTTTGGGCTTTTTGTGGAGGTAAGGGAGGGTGTTGTTGGTTTTGTCCACCGTTCAGAAGCAAGCTGGAACCGAAACTTAAACATAAAAGAAGCTTTTTCAGAGGGAAGCGAGGTTTCTGCAAAGATTCTTGAGTTAAACCCTTCAGAAAAGAGGCTAAAGCTAAGCATCAAGGATTTGGTTCCCAATCCCTGGGATTTGGCATCAGAAACTTTAAAGCCCGGAAATAACATCTCCGGGAAGATAAAAGGGGTTTTACCGGGCAAGGGCTACATCGTTGAGCTAACTGAGGAAATATCAGGTTTTTTGCCCTTTCGGGAAGTCCCACAAGGCGAGAAGTATAAAGAAGGGGATGAAGTTCAGGCTAAGATAACGCACTTTGACCGTGAAAAGGAACGGGTTCATCTATCTGTTAAGGCTTTAAGGGAAGAGGAAGAAAAGAAACTTGTTCAGGAGTACTTAAGCTCGCAGAGGACTTCAGAAAGCCTCACCTTGGGGAAGGTTTTAAAAACTTTGACTGAAAGAGAGGGTATATGAAACGCCCGTGGTTGGTTTACGGATTAGCCTTTTTAGGCGGTCTTGTTCTTTTTCTAATCCTTCTATCCTTTATTTTTGCGCTTTTAGCAAAGTACAAATACCTACACTTTGGAAAACCTAAGATAGGGGTTCTGGAGATAAAGGGGGTTATCTTGGATTCCGACGAGTATCTTTCTGCCATAAAAGAGTTTAGAACAAGGCAAGATGTGAAGGCAGTTTTGGTAAGGGTTGAGTCTCCTGGCGGAGCCATAGGTCCAACTCAGGAGCTCTTTGAGGAGCTAAAAAAGCTAAGAAAAGAAAAGCCTATCTATGTTTCCATGGGTGGTGTTTCTGCATCAGGTGGATACTATGTATCCCTTGCTGGAGAGAAGATCTTTGCTAATCCTGGAACGATTACCGGAAGCATTGGGGTTGTGATCGAGCTACCAAACCTTGAAAAACTGTTTGAGAAGCTTGGGATTAAAAGTGAGACCATAAAAAGCGGAGAGTTTAAGGATACAGGGAGCATCTACCGTGGTCTAACTAAGGAGGAAAGGGAATACCTTAGGTCAAAGGTAAACAAGCTTCATGAGCAATTTGTAAGAGCCGTAGCTGAGGAAAGGAAGCTACCTCTTGAAAAAGTAAGAAGTCTTGCCGATGGTCGTATCTACACCGGGGAGGAGGCAAAGGCGCTAAAGCTTGTGGACGAGCTTGGGAACTACTACACCGCTTTAGAAGAGCTTAAAAGGAGAGTAAATCTAAAGGAAGTGGAAATAGTGATTCTGCCAAGAAAAAAGGGATTTTGGGAAAGGTTTTTTGAAGAAAAAACAAGCCTTTCAGTGGAAAAGCTCATCCAATCCTTATATTTTCAACCCTTCTACATCATTAAGCTTAACCTATGACTGGAAAGGATTTAGCCAAAAAACTTTTATCAATTTTTCCTGACCTTGAATACGAGGTTGCCTTAAGCTTAACAAACGCCTTTTTTGAAAGTCTAAAGTTAGCGATGAAGGATGGTAATTCCGTTGAGCTCCGAGGATTTGGGATCTTTCAGCCAAGGGTTTGCAAAGGGGTAATCTTTGTAAACCCAAAAAACAATCAACGCTACTATGTTCAAGAGAAGAAGAGGGTTGTCTTTCGGACTGGGACAGAATTCCTCGAAAGGCTAAACACTCCCTTTGATGCAGGTCTTGACCTTGGGACCCAGAGCTTTAGGCTCATTCTTGGAAAGCTTTTTGAGGATACTCCATATTTTCTCCTGCGGGAGAGGGAAAATGTGCGCCTTGGGGAGGGGCTATGCGAAAGCGGTTTAATTTGTGATGCGGCAAAGGAAAGAGGCCTTTCTGCCTTAAGTAAATTCAAAGAGATTTTAGGTAGGTATGAGGTAAAAAACATCAAGGCTATAGGGACAGCGGTCTTCAGAAAGGCTAAAAACGCAAAGGAGTTTATTAGCCAGGTTGAGAAGGACTTTGGAATAAAAATAGAAATCTTAAGCCCAGAGGAAGAGGCAAGATACACCTTAAAAGGAGTAAGGTTCGGATTAGAGATACTCGGGTTTAAACCAAGGTCTTTTGTTGTTGTTGATGTGGGAGGGGGGTCAACAGAGGTTATTTACTATAAAGATGGCGCTGAGCCGATAACCTACAGCTTAGACCTTGGAGTTGTCGCTTTACGCGACTTTTTTAGTCTTCGTTATCCTTTAACTACAAAGGCCCTTCAATCCTTAAGAGATTATGTCAGGGACAAACTAAAAGACCTACCTTACACTAAGCCAGAGATGCTTGTTATAACTGGTGGTTCTGCCTCCCTTCTTGGGTCCTTAGACCTTAAACTTCGAATTTACGAGCAAAGAGCCTTGCATGGGCATCGGATTACCCTCGATAGAATTGCTAAGATGGCTCAGAGATTAACGGGTATGACGCTATCCCAGCTATCAAGGGTTAGAGGGATGGAAAGAGGAAGGGAAGACCTCGTAGCCCCTGCTCTATGTGTATACCTTGAGCTTTTATCATACTTTCTGCTTGATTCTGCGGTCATAAGCGAGTTTGGCATACTTGAAGCTACTTTACTTTCCTTGTGGGGATTGTAAAATATAAAGTTTAAAATTCACTAATAGAAGGATTAAAAAGGAACGAGGAGGGGTATGTTTGAAATAGTTGAAGAAGCTTTGACTTTTGATGATGTTTTGCTTGTACCAGCTTACTCAGAGGTATTACCGAAGGATGTAGATGTATCAACCTACATTACCCCTAAGATCAAGCTAAACATACCACTTCTTTCAGCGGCAATGGATACTGTTACCGAAAGTAGGATGGCTATTGCCATTGCCCGGGAAGGAGGTCTTGGCGTTATTCACCGAAACCTAACTTTAGAAGAGCAGGTAAGGGAGGTAGAAAAGGTAAAGAAATCGGAAAGTGGTATGATCTACGACCCCATTACCGTAACTCCAGACACTCCTATCAGGAAAGTTTTAGCCCTGATGGAGGAGTATAAGATATCTGGAATTCCTGTTGTTGAGGGACCAAAGAAGAAGCTTGTTGGCATTGTCACGAATAGGGACCTTCGGTTTGAAACACAGCTTGACAAACCGGTAAAAGAGGTAATGACCAAAGAGAATTTAGTGGTAGCAAAGCCAGGGATTACCCTCGACGAAGCAGTAAAGATACTTCACGAAAGACGCATAGAAAAGCTCCTTATCGTAGATGATGACTTTTGTCTTAAAGGTTTAATAACCATTAAGGACATTGAAAAGATAAAGAAGTATCCGAATGCCTGCAAGGATGAGATTGGAAGGCTTAGGGTTGGAGCAGCGATCGGCGTTGGGAAAAATCGCTTAGAGCAGGCAGAGGCTCTGTTGAAGGCTGGTGCTGATGTTTTGTTTATCGATTCTGCCCATGGACATAGCAAAAATGTCATAGAGACTATAAAAGAGATAAAGTATCATTTTCCCGATTGTCAGCTCATTGCAGGTAATATCGCAACTGCTGAGGGATGCGAAGCCCTGATCAAAGCAGGAGCAGACGGAGTAAAGGTGGGGGTTGGTCCAGGTTCTATTTGCACCACAAGGATAGTTGCTGGAGCAGGGGTTCCTCAGATTACGGCAATTGCCAATGCTGCCAAGGTAGCTGACCGCTATGGGATTCCGATCATCGCCGATGGTGGTATAAGGTTTTCGGGAGACATAACTAAGGCTATCGCTGCTGGGGCTTGGGCTGTTATGATAGGTAATCTCTTTGCTGGGACTGAAGAAGCACCAGGTGAGATAATACTTTACGAAGGTAGAACATATAAGCTTTATCGAGGAATGGGTTCACTTTCTGCCATGTTTAAAAGCGGTGGTCGAGAAAGATATGGACATGAATCTGAAGACATCTCTAAGTTTGTGCCTGAGGGGGTTGAGGGTAGGGTTCCTTATCGAGGACCTGTATCAAACATCATTTATCAGCTAATAGGTGGGCTAAAGTCAGGGATGGGTTACTGCGGATGCGCAACCATAGAGGAGCTTAGAAAGAAGGCTAAGTTTATCAAGATCACCCCTGCTGGGTATAGGGAAAGTCATGTTCACGATGTCGTCATTCTAAGAGAGGCTCCTAACTATTGGGTGGGTAAATAATGGCTTATTTTAAATGGAAGGGAAGGTCAGCCTCAGGTGAAATAAGGTCAGGTGTTTTAGAGGCTCCAAGCCCGCAGGTAGTTGAGGTTTACCTCCGAAGGCTAAACATCAAACCCCTTGAGATAAAAGCACAAAAAGAGCAAACCTTTAGTTTCGTCTTAAAACGAGTTTCTGAAAAGGAGGTCATGCTTTTTACTCGTCAGTTTGCAACTGTCCTTGAGGCAGGGCTTCCTATAGTTAAGGCTTTAGAAACGCTCAGCATGCAACAAAAAAACCTCTACTTTAGACAGATCCTTGATGATATTAAGAAGAAGGTAGAGGGTGGGACGGCTCTTAGCGACGCCATGGCTGAATACTCAAAGATTTTTGGGAGGCTTTACATTCACATGGTCCGATCCGGTGAGGCTTCTGGTAACCTTGATGAGGTATTAAAGAGGCTTGCAGTTTACTTAGAAAAAATTGTCTCCATAAAGTCTAAGGTCAAGCACGCAATGATCTATCCCTCAGTAATCGTTTTAGTTACAATTGTTGTCATAGCTATCTTGATGATATTTGTAATACCCAAGTTTGCCCAGCTTTTTGCCGAAGCTGGTCAGGCTCTACCGCTCCCTACTCAAATCTTGATCAACATAAGCAACAACTTTAAGTATATTTTTACTATTTTTCTTGGCTTATTCATCGGGTTTATCGTTTTACTTAAATTCATAAGACGATCAGAAAAGGGACGCCTTGAAACGGATAGATTGCTTTTAAAAATCCCTATCTTTGGGGAGCTATTCCATAAGGCAGCTGTATCCCGTATGGCGCGCACTTTGGCAAGCCTTATCTCCGCTGGTGTCCCCCTACTTCAGGCTATTGCTGTAGCCGCAGAAACATCGGGGAACATGGTGATAGAAAGAGCATTAGAAGATGTAAGATTAAGCGTTGCTGCCGGACAAACCATAGCTGACCCAATGTTTTACACTGGGGTTTTCCCTTACATGCTCATCGAGATGGTTAGAGTAGGAGAGATGTCCGGACGACTTGATGATATGTTGAATAAGGTTGCAGATTTTTACGAGGAGGAGGTTGACCGAACAGTTGCTACTATTTCTACCCTTATTGAACCCATCTTGCTTATCATCCTTGGCGGGATAATAGGTGGTATCCTCGTAGCCCTCTATCTTCCTATCTTCCAACTTGGCGGTGTAGTGGGAGGCGGTGGTTAAAGAATAAGGGGGTAGACCCCCCGTTGTTTGGATTAGACGATGTCTAAGATTTACAGCTCTTCTTGCTTCTTCCTTTGCAAGATGTAGAAGAAGCCTCCCCTTGCCCTTCAGCTTTAGCCATGGTGTTTTCTGCCCCACAGGATGGGCACTTCTTTGGTTTGCACCTTGATTCCTTTGTTGCTCCGCATTGACTACACTTCCAAAGGGCCATAATCCACCTCCTTTTTAAAAATTTTCCTTAAAAGATAACAAATCTAAAAATTAAAGCAATAGATTTGTAGCCTGTTTTATAAAAAGGGTCAAAAGGGGGCTTTGCCAAGCAGCTTGTGGTGAAAAGATGAAGCTTAAAGGAAACAAACCAACAGCGCTATTCAAACTTTTTTTCGGTGGTTTCGGGAGATAGTCAAGTCGAGGGTTGAACAGGGCTTTGAAGATGCTTTTTTTGATCTTCGGGTTTAAAGGATAGATTTTTTCTTCTAAAAGTTTGTTAACAACATTTCTCATTGTCTCCTTAGAAAAGGGGCAAGGATTTTCAAGGACTTGCCAACCTTTTTTACCAACAAAGGAGGAAATGAGATGCTTCTCTACAAAGTAAAGAGGTCTAATAAGATAAAGTTTGCCTTTAAACATTTCTTGGCTTGGTAGCAAAGCTGATAATTCTCCATGGAAGAAAAGGTTCATAAAGAAGGTAGTAAGCACATCATCCTGATGATGACCAAGGGCTATTTTATTGGCTCCAAGCCTTTCGGCAATCCTAAAGAAGTGCTTTCTTCTGTGCCAGGAACAGACAAAGCAAGGGTTAGCCTTCCCTTCATCAAAAGCTGAGATGGCTTGAAGCCCATAATCCGTTTTTTCAAACATAAACTCTATGCCTCTTTCTTCACAGAAAGCCTTAAGAAAGGAGACGCCGCTTTGGTATTTATCTTCTTCTTTCGGAAAGCCCATGTCAAGATGTAGGGCTGTAAGCTTTGCCTTGATCCTTACTTTATCTTTCCAAAAGGAAAGAAAGTGTAACAAAAGAAGACTATCTTCTCCACCAGAGAGAGCCACAAGAACATGATCACCATCCTTTATAAGTTCATAACCGAATATAGCTTTACCAACAAGCCGTCTTATTTTTTCCTCAAGCCCCATGAAGGATTCCTTTTAAGAAAAATTTTTTGATTTTTTAAAATATTACTATAGAGCTAAAAAATTTCAAAATATTACCTTCTCATCCCTGATGCTGTTTAGTAAAGCTTTCAAAAGAGGTCAATCAGGCAAAAAGAGTGAGTGCTCGAGGTGAGAGCTCCTGCCATGCCATCCCTTGACGCACATTATTCATCTTTGTAGAATTTTTTAATAAGGTTCAAAGGAGGAGGTTATATCAATGTCTGAGTTGCAGGTTGGGCAATGTAAGATTGAGATTGTTAAGGGAGACATAACTGAAGAGGCAACGGATGCTATTGTTAATGCGGCAAACGAAAGGTTGATCCCAGGTGGTGGGGTTGATGGAGCCATTCATAGAAAGGGCGGTCCAACAATATTAGAGGAGCTTAGGGCAAAATATACTCACTGCCCAACTGGACAAGCAGTGGTTACCCGAGCAGGAAATCTCAAAGCAAAGTATGTTATCCATGCTGTAGGACCAATCTACAAGGATGGAAAATCAGGTGAGGCAGAGCTCTTGGCAAGCGCCTACCGCTCAGCCCTTGAAAGAGCCTTAGAGCTAAATTTAAATTCTATTGCCTTCCCTGCCTTGAGCACCGGTGCCTACGGATACCCTCTTGAAGAGGCTTCAATGATAGCTTTAAAAACCGTTGTTGATTTTTTAAGAGAGAAACAAGCTCCAAAGCTTGTCCGGTTTGTCCTTTTTACCGATGAGGCATATAACATCTTTATAAGGACGCTTGAGAGATTAAAAAACACACTATCTTAAGTGGAAACAATCTCCAGAATATACCTTGCGTACGCCAGTTTCTGTTTGGACAATCAAAGCTCCGTCATCGTCAATATCAAGGGCAACCCCTTCAAAGCTTTCGTTTAAGGTTCTAACTTTGACAGGGCGCCCGAGTGTAGAAGAAAGGGACTTCCATTCTTCAAGAACTTCTTCCATGGAAAGTTTTAGATACAAAGTTTCAAAAATTTGAAGCAAAGAGCTAAGAAAGGAAAACCTATCAACCTTTTCTCCTAAGTATTCTGAGATAGAGATAGCCCTTTGTTCAAAGGGTTCTTGCGATACCTTGTTGTTTAAGTTTACGCCAATGCCTATTAGGGCATATTCCATGAGGTCTGCCTCTCCCTTTACCTCAAGAAGGATACCACCAACCTTTTTTCCAGATAGTAGCACATCGTTTGGCCATTTGAGAGTTGGAGAAAGGTTATAGGTTTCTTTTAAGGCTTTTGCTACAGCCAAGGATGAAAGGAAGGGAAAACCTAACGCAGATTTTAGGGGTATTTTATCAAGGAGTATAAGGGTTAACCAGAGCCCGCCAAGGTCTGACTTCCATGCCCTGCTAAGTCTGCCACGCCCTGAGGTTTGTTTTTCGGCTATCACGACGGCCCTTTCTCCCTTTTCAGCAAGCTCTTTTGCCACATCCATAGTGGAAGATACTTCATAGCAATAGATAACCTTCTCCCAAAGGGTAAACTTTGAGAGAAGAGCGTTTAGTCTTGAAGGAAGAAGAAGGTCTTTCTCCCTTAGAAAATAGCCTTTTTTAGTTGTTGTAATTTCGAACCCTTCCTTTTTTAGCCCTTGAATAGTCTTCCAAACTGCTGTCCTTGAAACACCAAGATTTTTTGCTAAAACCTCACCAGATACTGGAAAAGGGGCATCGACCAGAGCTTCTAAAATTTTTTGTTTAAGGCTCATTTTTTTCACTTAAATTTTACCAAAAGAGCCTTGCCAAGGAAAGAAAATCCTTGAGAACCCCTAAAAAGCCCCGCTTTTTCTTGATTAGCGTTAGGACTTCTTTTATGACCTCCCTTTTAAACTTTCCTTGAGCTGAAAAATAAAGAGACATAGCCTCGTAAAGAAGGTCAGGGTATGTAGAAAAGATATGCCTATTCCTTAGGAAGAGGTCTTTCATGTTCTTTGCTAAGAGTAAGTCTTTATAAAAGTAGCTTTCCTTTAACTTTTCTTCGTAGACCCTTAGCGTCTTTTCCGAAAAATCGCCCTTTTCCAAGGCTATAAAGGCTGTTTCACCTGCAAGGAGACCAGAGTAGATAGCAAGATTTGTTCCCTCTCTAAACAAGGGGTTGACAAAGCCCCCTGCGTCTCCACAGACTAAGACCCCATTTCCGTAAAACTTAGGGAAGCCTTTGTAGCCCCACTCAGGGATAAGGTGAGCTCCATATTCTAAGACCTCTGCTCCCTCAAAGAGCCTGTGGAAAAAGGGATGGGTCTTTGCTCTTTCTAAAAGCTCGTAGGGTCTAAGGTTGTTCTTTGCAAGCTCTGAGAGGAAGATCCCGACACCAAAGGAAATGCTGTTTTTGTTGGTGTAGAGAAAGCCTAACCCGGGATAGCCCTGGGTTATAAAGCCAAGGACCTCAAAGGCTAAGCCTTCATCTTCCTTTAGTCCAAGTCTTTTTTCAAGCTCCCCCTTTGGAAGCTGCAGAACTTCTTTTACCGAGAGGACAACCTCCTCAGGCTGAAAATCTCTGTTGTAAAGCCCTGCCTTTTGGGAGAGGACTCTGTTTACTCCTTCAGCAAGAATGGTCACCTTAGCGGAGATGGTTGCTTGGTTATCATCAAAGAAAGATTTAGGTCGGTCTACAACGACGCCCGAGATAAAACCTCTGTCATCCCTTAAAAAATCCACTACCTTTGTCTTTGGTGCAAGGTCAACTCCTAATCTTTGAGCAACATCGGCTAAGAAGGGGTCAAACTTTGCTCTAAAGGCTGTGAAAGAGTGAGCCTTATCCTCTTTTGAGTGGGTGATCTTAACATAGCCTTTTTCTGTTAAGATGAGATAACCTTCCTCAGTTACTGGTCTTTCACAAGGGAAGGGTTCAACGTTTGGGAACTCGGGAACAAGCGTCCTAATGGAATCGGTATATACAACGCCTCCGAAGAGGTTCTTTGCCCCGCAAAATCTTCCTCGTTCAATGAGGAGGGTTTTCACGCCTCTTTTTGCAAGGTATATTCCTGCTGAAAGACCTGCAGGACCACCGCCAACGATGACTACATCGTATTCAAAATCAGCCTTGACCCTACCCAAGCCCCTTCTCCTTTTTTATCCTCTCAATCAAGGCTGGAATAATCTTTTTCCAGTCTCCAACGACCCCAAGGTCCGAAATTTTGAAGATATCCGCTTTTGGGTCAATGTTTACACTGATTATGCAGTCAGAGTTTTGCATCCCTGCTCGGTGTTGGATGGCACCTGATATGCCTACCGCAAGGTAGACCTTTGGTCTTACCGTTTTCCCGGTTTGTCCAACCTGATGCTCGTAGGAAATCCAGCCTGCTTCAACGGCAAGCCTTGAAGCGCCAACCTCGCCATTAAGAAGCCTTGCCAGCTCAAAAAGAATTGAAAAACCCTCCTTTCCACCTATGCCTTTCCCCCCAGCAACTATCACCTCGGCAAGCTCAATCTTGACCGTTTTTTCCTTAGGAATAAACCCTATCCTCTCAACCCCGATTTCTTCCTCGGATAGTTCCACATCAACGGTTATTATTTCTCCAGTTCTTCCTTCCTGTTTTTCTGGCATGGGAAAGATCCTTGGACGCACGCTTGCCATCTGAGGTCGATGGTCTGGACAGATTATGGTTGCCATGATGTTCCCGCCATAAGCAGGACGAGTCATGAGAAGGTTTTTCGTTTCCGGGTCTATGGAAAGCTCTGTAACATCTGCGGTAAGCCCAGTCTCAAGAAGGGTGGCTACCCCACCTGCTAAGTCTCTTCCTAATGGTGTGGCAGGAAGAAGAAGGATCTCAGGTTTATATCTTTTAGCAACCTCTGCCAAAGCCTTAGCATAGGCTCTGTGTCTATAATAGGATAAGGCAGGATGAGAAACTACGTAGACCTTGTCCGCACCGTAGGAAAAAATTTCCGAAGCTAAGTCCAAAACATCATGACCAAGAAGGACTCCAGCCGTAACACCCTCTAAGTCTTTGGCAAGCCTTTTTGCTACACCAAGAAGTTCAAAGGAAACAGGATGAATGACTTTGTCTTCCTGCTCGATGTAAACCCAAACTTCCTTTGATGTTTCAAATGTCACAATACCCCCTTTGCTTTAAGAAGCTTAACGACCTCTTCTACCGCAGCCTCGATCCCAACTTCATCGATGCTTATTATCTTTCCTTGTTTTTTTAACTCGGGGGTGTAGACCTTATGAACCCTTGTTGGTGAGCCTTTAAGTCCTAAACGGTTTGGTTCAAAGGGTATGGGACTGTCTGCCCCAAAGACTTCAGGCTCAGTCTTTTGGGCTTGAAGGATGGCAGAAAGGGGGGAAAACACCGGATGTCCAGCCTCTTTCTCACAGGTTAAAAGTACAGGAAGCTTTGCTGAAAGCACTTCTATCCCCTTTTCAGTCTTTCTATGAACAACTATTTTTCTTTTTTCAAGGTCAAGCATTTCTATTTTAATTGTGTAAGTGATGACTGGGACATTTAGCCTTGCAGCCACACCTGGTCCCACTTGAGCTGTGTCTCCATCTATGGCTTGTTTTCCAAAGAGGTAAAGGTCAAAAGGATGGTCTGTTTTTTCTAAGTATTTTATGGCTTCGGCTAAGGTGTAGCTTGTGGCTAAGGTATCTGCGCCGGCAAATTTCCTATCCGTCAATAGGATGACCCGGTCAGCAAAATACTCAACAGCCTCCTTTAGGGCAAGTCTTGCCTGAGGAGGTCCCATGGTAATGACAGTAATTTTTCCACCAAAAGTCTTCTTTAAGTGGCAGGCAAGGGAGAGAGCAGAAACATCATAAGGGTTGATGACCGCTGGGACCCCTTCTCTTATAAGGGTCCCGGTTTCAGGGTTTATCCTGATGTTTGTTGTGTCAGGAACCTGTTTGATTGAAACTAAAAGGTTTAGCATCAAAAAACATTATAACATTTAATCCTCGTCCAGTAAATCTTCATAAACATCAAAGCATTCGCTTACGAGACATTCTTCATCGGCAAAAAAGCATTTTCCCTCTTTTCTTTGAGGTATCGGATTTTCAGGTACTTTTATCTCCGAAAAGAGCTCCTTTGCCCTTTTATAGACCCTATCAAAAGGCTCAGGAATGGTTGTATTGCCAAGCTTACTTTCAAGCCATTCCAACTCCTCTTTTGCTTTATCAACGTACTTAACCCTTGATTTGCAGACAGCACATCTTGGGTCACTTTGCTGATTAACAAGAACCCCTACTATAAAATGTAAAGCCCTTATACGGTTTATTAGCTCCTTTTCCTCCATAGTTCACCTCCTTAAAAAAGGTTTTTGTTTAAAAATAAACTTTCATAATAAAATTATTAGCTATTAAGGAAAAAATTCACATTGCCTCCCATTTTAGACCAATGCCTATGGTTTGAGGTTGAGCCAAAACACCTTTTTTCTGAAGTGGGTAGTATATTTCGTAATACTTTTCGTCGAGTAGATTTTCTCCCCATAGGCGAAGAGAAAGGCCTTTAAATCTTTTTTCAAGGTCAAATCCTAAAAGATAGACTTCCGGCTGGTTGTATCTTTTTTGCGGGTTAAAATGAAGTTTAAGATTGAACCCTAAGGGGAGGTTTTTTACAAGAGCAAGCTGGAGATTATGTCTAAGATAATTTCCATGATAACGAGAAAGGCTGATATTCTCGCCAAAGAGGTTAACATAGGTGTAGCTAACCATGAAATTGCCAAAGGAAGAATTAAAAATAAAGTTTATCGTTCCTCCGAAGGCAGAAACATCAATGTTTTCAGCAAAGGTTCCAGAAGGATAGGAAATCCAATCAATTAGATTCTGTCCCTTCCTCAAGAAAAGGGTAAAGGAAAATATTCCTTTCGGGAGATGATAATCAAAGCCTCCTTCAAGGTTTAGAGCCTTCTCTGGGGAAAGCTCTGGATTACCTTTTATTCCAACTGATTTGTATCTTAGCTCTGTAGCTGAAGGAAGGCGGTAGGAGATGTTTGCTTGGGCACGAAGTTTAAGCTCTCTATTTGGTAAGTAGCTAAAGCCAAAGCCAAGGGAAAAGAAATCCTTCTCCCCTGCGTAGATATCATACCTTCCCCTTAAGTCTACATAGGTGCTTTCAAAAA
>CAZJUD010000166.1:0-9464 GCA_964549125.1 uncultured Caldimicrobium sp. | reverse complement strand
TTTATTTTCCAAACGACCCTACCCCTTATTCAGTGGATAATTTAAGCTTTACAGGGCTTTTCATTAAAACTCAACCAAACCATAGAAAAGGAGAAGTTCTTGACATTGAATTAGAAATCCCAGCCATAGGTAGAATACCCATGAGCATTCAAGTTGTGCATGTAGACCCCACCGAAAAAAAAGGAATAGGCGTTGAAATCCTTGAAATTCCAGAAGGATTTAAAAAAATATGGGCTCATTATGTAAAAGCATGCCATATCCTTTTAGAAGCCAAAGAAGAGTATCAAAAGCTAAAGACTTGACCCTAAGGAATGAGTTTATCCCCTTTTATTTTTGTTTTCCTAATTGGGCTATGTTTAGGGAGCTTTCTTAACGTTTTAATACATCGCTTACCAAAGGGAGAAAAGATTTTTCTTGATCGGTCAAAGTGTCCCCATTGCGGAACCTACCTCAAATGGTATCACAATATACCATTAGTAAGTTTTATTCTCCTGCGAGGAAGATGCGCCTTCTGTCATCAAAAAATCTCGCTAATCTACCCTACAGTTGAACTGCTAACAGCTATACTCCTTTTACTTATTTACGCTAAATTTAATTATAATTTTTTAACCTTTATCTTTTTAACTATCTACGCACTAATAGGCATAACCATCTCTTTTATAGATTTAAAAACTAAAGAAATACCTGACCTCTTAAGTCTGCCTTTGTTTGTTTTAGGCATTCTTTTCTCAACCCTTGGCTATAATCCAAAAGTTTCTGGCTTTGAGCTTTCTTTGGTCTCAGGTTTAGCAGGAATTGGAGTCCTCTTTTTAATTAACGAGGTCTACTACCTTTTAACCAAAAGAGACGGAATTGGGATGGGTGATTTAAAGCTCATGGCTGGTATTGGCAGTCATTTTTCCTACTACTCCTTCTACTATGTGCTGCTCTATGGAAGCATAATCGGAGTAGTCGCTTACATCTTATATAAAAGCTTACAAAAATTACTGAAAAAAGAAAAGGTAGAAGAAACAAAGGAACTTTTAAAGACTGAAATACCCTTTGGACCCTTCCTCTTTATCGGGAGCCTGCTTTATCTGTTTTTTCATTAAATGTCAAATACGGCAATGATTGGGGCATGGTCTGAAGGCTTTGGCAACGCCCTTGTTTTAAGGTCAACCTCACATTCTTTGAGATGTTGAGCCAGAGGCTTGGTAGTCAAGATATAATCAAGCCTCATGCCTAAATTCTTTTTAAAGGCTGAAAATTGGTAGTCCCACCAGGTAAAAAGCCCTTTTTTATCAGGATAAAGGAGTCTAAAAGTATCAACTAAACCCCAATCCAGTAAATAGAACATAGCCTTCCTTTCCCGTTCGGTAAAGCAGATTTGCCCCTCAAAAAGCAGTGGGTCGTAAACATCCTCTTGCTGAAGAGCCACGTTAAAATCACCACCTAAAATCACTTTATCCTCCGGTGAAAAATTCTTTTCTAAGTATTCCCTTAGATGGTAGAAAAATTCAAGCTTATAGTAGTAATAATCAGACTCAACAGGGGCACCGTTTGGGACATAAACAGAAAAGATAGTCAAATCATTGAACCTACAACCAATAAGCCTTTCTTTTGCTTGAACATCCTTAAATAGGTCTCCAAAGCCTATCACAGTAGCATCTGCCTTTACCTTCGAGAGAATAGCTACGCCATTTCTTCCTTTCCCGCCAGCATGATATACATCATACCCCAACCTTTGAAAGGGCTCCTTAGGAAAATGTTCAACTTTAGTTTCTTGAAGCAACAAAAAATCCGGTTGCTTCTCTTTAAGAAATCTTAAAACTTGATCTTTCCTTACGTTTATTGAATTAACATTCCAGGAAACTACTTTTAACAATGTTTAACTCTCCTTTTTATCATGATGAACACTCTCAAGATAGACCTTTCTAATTGGATAGGGTATTTCAATGCCGTTTTTCTTAAGATATTCATAAAGTTCCATGATAAAATCATGGATAAGCCTAAACCTATCGGTTGGTTCCGCAACTTGAATTAGGAGGTTCAAATTTATCCCTGAATCCCCGAATCCACTATACCTGACAGCTGGAGCAAAGTCTTTGTTTGCCAGTGGATGCTCTTTTATAAATCTATTCATAAACTGGAGGATTAATCCTTCTACCTCTTTTAGATTATGTTTATAACTTATAGTTAGAGGTATGATCAATGTTTGATTGTTTTCCGGTTGGTGATAATTTAAGATTATACTCTGAGCAAGCTTTGAGTTTGGGACAATTACAACATTGTTTTGAAGCTGTCTAATTACTGTCGTTCTCCAGGTTATATCCTCTACCAGGCCTTCAAGACCATTTTCTAATCTTATGAAATCACCAGGGCGAATCTGTTTTGCAAGGACAAGATGAATACCAGCAAAAAAGTTTTCTAAAGTATCCCTTAGAGCAAGACCTACAGCTAAACCTGCTATACCAAGGGTAGTAATGAAGGGTAAAATGTTTATATTAAGTATGTTTAAAATTAAGATGAACCCAATAAAAAAAACTATAACTTTGACTATAATTTCAAAAAGAGTGACTTTTGGTGCAAGATCTGTTTTTTGATGAAGATAAATTTCGGTTAAATTTACAATGAATCTTGATAAAAAGAGGCACAAAGATAGTATAAAAAAAATGAGTAAAATTTTATTAACCAAAGCAAAGTATTTATCGCTTATCGGTAAGAATACAAGGCTTATATGTGTGGCAAGTAAAAGGAGCCAGAAATAATAAATTTTGCCTACAGCTTCTAATAAAACCTCATCCCAGGCCCATTTTGTCTTTTGAGAAATAATGACTAAATAGCGATAAGCAATTTTTTTTAGGAAATAACCAAGGATAAAAATGCCAAAAAAGATAATTAAGGAAAAAAATAAAGAATCCGCATGACTGTAATTCATAGGTTAATCCATTAAAATTAAAAAAAGGGGGCTCTGAGCCCCCTAATAAGTTGCTAAATTTTAGAACTCACCGCCTGGCATGGGCGGGGTCTTATCTTCCTTCTTTGGCTTTTCAGCAACCATAGCCTCAGTGGTTAGGAGTAAACCAGCAATGGATGCTGCGTTCTGAAGGGCGCAACGGGACACCTTCTTCGGGTCGATTATACCAGCTACTACAAGGTCTTTGTATTCACCAGTTGCGGCATCAAAGCCAACGTTGCCTTTCTCAGCCTTAACCTTCTCAACTACGATTGACCCTTCATAGCCAGCGTTTACAGCAATCTGTCTTAGCGGTGCCTCAAGAGCCTTCTTGATTATCTCAACACCATATTGTTCATCTCCATCAAGCTTAAGGTTTTCCAAGGCAGGAATACATCTAATGTAGGCTGTGCCACCACCAGGAACGATTCCCTCTTCCACGGCTGCTTTTGTAGCGTTAAGAGCATCCTCAACTCTTGCCTTTTTCTCCTTCATTTCCGTTTCGGTAGCTGCACCCACATAGATCACTGCAACTCCACCCACAAGCTTAGCAAGCCTCTCTTGAAGCTTTTCCCTATCATAGTCTGAAGTAGTCTCTTCAATCTGAGCTCTAATCTGCTTAATCCTTGCCTCAATGTCCTCTTTCTTACCAGCACCATCAACGATAGTGGTATGCTCTTTGGTTACGATCACCTTTCTTGCCCTACCAAGGTCCTTCAATTGCACATTCTCAAGCTTCATTCCAAGCTCTTCAGAAACAAAAGTTCCCCCTGTTACGATTGCTATGTCCTGAAGCATGGCTTTTCTTCTTTCACCAAAACCTGGTGCTTTAACCGCACAGCACTGAAGAACACCCCTAAGCTTATTAACCACAAGCGTAGCTAAGGCTTCACCCTCTACATCCTCGGCAATTATAAGGATAGGCTTCCCAGCCCTTGCTACCTGCTCAAGGACTGGCAAAAGGTCCTTCATGGCGCTAATCTTCTTGTCATAAACAAGAATGTATGGGTCCTCAAGGACGCACTCCATTTTATCAGGGTCAGTTATAAAGTAAGGAGAAATATATCCGCGGTCAAACTGCATTCCCTCAACCACTTCAAGGTAAGTTTCGAGACCTTTAGATTCCTCAACCGTAATAACGCCTTCCTTACCTACTTTATCCATGGCGTCAGCAATGAGGTTACCAATGGTGGAATCGTTGTTTGCAGAAATGGTCGCAACCTGAGCAATCTCTTGACGGGATTTACAAGGTTGGGCAAGCTTCTCAAGCTCAGCCACCACAACCTCAACCGCCCTGTCAATACCCCTCTTTATAGCCATGGGGTTGATCCCAGCGGCAACAAGCTTTACGCCCTCCTGAAAGATTGCCTGAGCAAGGACAGTAGCAGTCGTGGTTCCGTCTCCGGCAACATCGCTTGTTTTAGAAGCAACTTCCTTTACCATCTGAGCGCCCATGTTTTCAAACTTATCCTCAAGCTCTATCTCCTTTGCAACGGTAACACCGTCCTTGGTAATAAGAGGAGAACCAAAGGACCTTTCAAGTATTACATTTCTTCCTTTTGGACCTAAGGTTACTTTTACTGCGTTGGCAAGCTTGTTCACACCAGCAAGAATCTTATCTCTGGTGTTAGTTCCATAAATAATTTCCTTAGCAGCCATCCTTCCACCTCCTTTTGTCAAATTTTTTTTTGAAATTTTTATTTTTTCAGACGACTCATTAATCCTCAATGATGGCTAAAACATCGTCTTCTCTCATGATGAGAAACTCTTCTCCCTTGATCTTTATTTCTGTTCCAGCATACTTGCTGAAAAGGATTTTATCCCCTTCTTTGACCTTTAGAGGACGGGTCTGCCCGTTTTCAAGGAGCCTCCCCTCCCCCACGGCAATAACTTTTCCCATAATAGGTTTTTCCTTGGCTGTGTCAGGGATGATGATACCTGATTCTGTCCTTTGCTCTTCCTCAACGCGTTGAACAAGGATCCGATCATAAAGCGGTCTAATCTTCATACATCCACCTCCTCCCGAAGAATTTTTTGTTTTGAATTTAAAGGTCAATCAAAAAATAATCATCCCTTTTTCAAAGACAAGGGGGTTGACTTACAGTTTTACAAATTCTTCGATTTGTTTTAAAAGCCCGGGATCCCCTGATGAAGTGTCTACTTTGAGAAGATTAGGCACATCAACAGGAGGTTCAAAGGTTATCTTTTGGTGAAGATAGGTCTCAAACAAGGCATCTGAAGCTGTCTTTTCTTGCGCCCTTTTGGCAAACCTCTCCTTCACCACCTCATCCTCTGCTACACACCAGATAAAGAAGACCTCACAGGGAATATCTTTTAAAGCTGAAAAAAGCATATCCCGCCATTTTTTCTTTCTAAAAGTAGCATCAAGAACCACATCACGCCCGTAAGAAACCTCAGTCTTTGCCCTTTCTGCCAGGACTTCATAAGTCTTATCTGAGACTTGAGGAGAATAGATACCCTGTTCAAACTCTGCGTAGTAATGTTGCTCTGGGTCTAAACCAAGGAGCCTTTTTCTCTCCACATCGGAAGAAAGATAAACAACAGGGTACCTTTGAGATATCCTTTCTGCTAAGTATGTTTTCCCCGTGCAAGAAAGCCCCATAAAAACTAAAACCTTAGGTATTCCTCCAGCATACCGAAAGGCAAGGTCAAAATACTTCTGAGAAAGCATTAAAGCTTCTTCCCTTACCTTAGAGCTTAAGCTTTGGTCTTGAGAAGTAAAGCATCCGACCTTTCCCCGCACATAGGCTCGGTAGCATTTGTAAAAATCCAAAAGAAGTAAGAGGTCTTTATCCCCGCTTTTTTTAACAAACTCATCGATAAAGTATTTTGAAAGCTCATCTAATCTATAAAAATCTAAGTCCATAGCCAGAAAAGCAAGGTCTGAGCAGACATCACCACACCGAAATCTTTCATTAAACTCAATACAGTCAAAGATATAAACCTCCTTCAGGTCGTCAAAACAGATGTTTGCCGAATAAAGGTCACCGTGCCCATCCCTGATATAGCCCTCTTTAACCCTTTTTTCAAAAAGTGAAGCATTATCTTCCATGAACCTTCTTGAATAGCCAACAATGGTCTCAAACTTTCTTTGAGTTAAGGCCCTGCCTACAAACTCTATAGTTTGAGAGAAATTTTCTTCTACATTGTAAGATATAACTTGTAAGCTACCGTATTTTGATATCTCTTCGTTTGTTTCTGCCCTTTGATAAAAGGGGACAAGCTTTTTAACGATTAAGTCTATGTGCTTGGTGGTTAGCCATCCTTTTGCAAGAAGAGTTCTCATCATCCCCTCTTCTGGAAGCCTCTTCATCTTTACCGCATAGTCCACAATTTCGCCTTCTGGGGATTGGCAAGTCTTAGCTACATCTTCAACTACATCTTCAATAAAAAAACGCTCACCTCTTTTTACCACTGTAACAACGCCCATATAGATATCCGGGCATAGCCTTCTATTTAATTCAACCTCCCTCTCGCAGTAAAATTTTCTTTTTTCCAGGGTTGTAAAATCGAGAAAACCAAAGTTTACAGGCTTTTTTATCTTGTAAACTATTTCATCGGTTATAAAAACATAAGAGATGTGAGTTTGGAGAACCTTAAACTCTTTGGTAGTGAAAGAAAGAGATTCTTTGGTTATGAGTTCATGCCAGAGGAAACTTTCCATTTCGCTTTTTATATTAACAAATAAAAAAGTTGTTGCAACGACCGCAGTTTTATTTTAAAATTCTTTAAAGTTTTAGGCTGGGGTGAAATTTGATGAAAAAGGTCGCTGTGGTCTACGATGATATCTATCTAAAACACAACCCTGGGGATTATCATCCAGAAAGTCCTTATCGGCTTTTAGCCATCTGGGAGAGGTTGCTAAAGGATGATGTTAAGGACTGTTTTGAAGTTTTTAAGCCCTATCGAGCCACAAAAGAGGAAATACTCTGGGCTCACACAGAGGAACTTTATTCGCTTGTAGAATCAACTGCGGGCAAACCTTTTTACTACATAGATGGTGATACGGCAACGAACGAATATTCTTTTGAAGCTGCCCTTTATGCTGTTGGTGCGCAGAAGATGGCTTTAGAGCTTCTCTTTCAGGAAGGCTTTGACGCTGTATTTTCATTGGTTAGACCACCTGGACATCACGCAGAAAGGGCTCGGGCTATGGGGTTTTGTCTCTTCAACAACGTTGCCCTTGCTGCTTACTATGCCAAAAATCTGTACAATTTAAACCGTATCTTGATCGTAGACTTTGACCTTCACCATGGCAACGGGACCCAAGATATCTTCTGGGAAAACCCTCAAGTTCTCTTTTTTTCAACCCATCGTTATCCTTACTATCCTGGAACCGGAAATTACAATGAGGTCGGCGGCGGTTCTGCAAGAGGCTTTACGATAAACGTTCCCTTAAAGGGTACTTCTAACGATGGAGATTTCCTTTATTTTTATCAGAGACTGCTAAAACCAATAGCTCTTCAGTATAAACCTCAGCTTATTCTTGTCTCTGCAGGCTATGATTGCTTGCGAGGGGATTCCTTAGGAGGCACAAACCTAACCCTTGAAGGTCTCGGTATGATGCTTGCTATCTTGAAAGATGTTGCCGAAAATACCTCAGAAGGAAAGATAGCCTTTACCCTTGAGGGTGGCTACAATCTTTCTAACCTTTCTGAAGGCGTAGCATTGACCATAAAACTCTTTTCTGAAGCTATGAAGATTGACATAGATGAAAATCCGGTTCCCTCAACCTATTCAGAAGAACTTCTTGTCAAAATTAAAGACCTTCTTCGCTTTAAAAACTATTGGGAGGTTTAGAGTTATGTCCATTTCCCGTCAGATGTTCTCTTATCAAGAAAAAAGCTCCTGGATTAGAAAGATGTTTGAAGAGGGGCTAAAGCTCAAACAGGAATTAGGGGAGGATAGAGTCTTTGACCTTACTCTTGGTAATCCAGACCTTTCTCCACCAGAAGAGGTTTATCTTGCTTTGAAAGAGATGGTTGAAAACTATAAACCAGAATTTCATCGCTATATGCCAAACGCTGGGTTTGAGGATGTTCGGGCTAAAATGGCAGAAAAAGTGACCCTTGAGCAGGGGGTAAAAGTTTCTGCCCACGAAGTTGTTATGACCTGCGGAGCGGCAGGAGCTTTAAACGTCATCTTCAAAGCCCTCCTTAACCCAGGAGAAGAAGTCCTTTTCCCATCCCCTTTTTTCGTTGAATACTTTTTCTACAGTGAAAACCATCAAGGTATCCCTAAACCAGTTCCCACCAAAGATGATTTCAGCCTTGACCTTTCTGCCTTTGACAAAGCCATAACTGAAAGGACAAAAATCGTCCTCATCAACTCTCCAAACAATCCAACTGGTCAAGTCTATAGCGAGGAGGAAATAAAAGGATTGGCAGAGCTTCTCTCAGAAAAAAGCAAGAGGTTTGGGAAAACCATCTATCTTGTGTCCGATGAACCATACAGAAACTTAACCTTTGATGGTGTAGCTGTACCATCCATCTTGAAGCACTATTCAAACAGCATCATTGCCTATAGTTTTTCCAAGGAGCTTGGTTTAGCTGGAGAGCGGATAGGCTTTGCTGCGGTCCATCCTGACATTGAAGAAAAGGAGCTTTTGCTTTCAGCTATGATCATGGCAAACAGGATCCTTGGCTTTGTGAACGCACCAGCCCTTGCTCAAAGGATTGTTATGAAGTGCGCCTTCTCTAAGGTTAAAGTAGAAGTCTATCAAGAAAGGCGAGATATCTTGTGTAGCATCCTTGATGAGGCAAACATCTCTTATGTAAAACCGAAAGGAGGACTTTTCCTCTTTCCGAAAGTAGACATCGATGATGTTGTCTTCTGTGAGCATTTAAAGAAATGGGGTATACTTGCCGTCCCAGGGCGAGGCTTTGGTAAAGCAAACCATGTCCGGCTATCTCTTTGCGTTCCAGCTGAAAAACTAAAGGCTCTGAGAGAACCATTCATATCTGCCATCTCTGAAATTCGAAAAATATCATGATTTTTGATGTTTAGATTTAAGATACTTAAAACAAGTAGAAAAACAAAAGCAAGGCTTGGGCTTCTTATTACCCCTCGGGCGGTCGTAGAAACCCCGGTCTTCATGCCTGTGGGAACTCAAGCAAGCATCAAAGCCCTCGATCCCCAAAAGGTATCTTCCCTTGGCTATAGGATTATTCTTAGCAACACTTACCATCTTCTTCTAAGACCTGGGGTCGATATTATCAAAAGGGCAGGCGGTCTTCATAGGTTCATGAACTTTCCAGGAGCTATACTTACAGATAGCGGGGGTTTCCAGGTTTACAGCCTTTCCTCGTTTAGCAAAATCACTGAGGAAGGGATCATCTTTCGCTCTCATATTGACGGAAGTGAAATGTTTTTAAGCCCCGAAGCTGCAGTCTTAGCTCAGTGTGAACTTGGTTCAGACATCATGATGGTCCTTGACACCTGCATACCCTATCCTTGTGATTATGAGAGGGCAAAAGAGCTAACCAACCTCACTCACCGTTGGGCTGAA
>CAZJUD010000165.1:0-5075 GCA_964549125.1 uncultured Caldimicrobium sp. | reverse complement strand
TAAAAAAAAAAAAATTGTAAAATTTTATAAATAACAAAAGTCTGTTAAAAAAATTTCATAAGATAAAAAGCTTGAAATTTTATCTGTTGGAGAATTAAATTTATTCACCAAAAAAACTAAGGAGGTTGGTTATGCTAAAATCAAAGACTTTTGGTATTATGCTTATTTTTAGCTTGATTTTCCTTTTAAATGCAACTCTTCTTTATGCCTTTTTGTCACACTACAACATGATTAAACCAGAAGAGCTTAAAAATTGGCTTACCAGTGGTAAAAAGGTGATACTCGTTGATATTCAACCCCATGAAGCCTTTGTAAAGGCACATATAAAGGGAGCTATTGAGACGAACGCTTACCCTGCAAAGACAGACGAAGAAAAGAAACGTTTGGATAAGGTATTACCCATCATTCAAAAGAGCAACGACCCAGTAATTATCCTTTGCCCGAGAGGCGGAGGTGGCGCAAGGAATACTTATGATTATTTAAAGTCTAAAGGTGTCCCAGAAAACAGGCTCTACATTCTCGAAGGTGGAATGGAAAAATGGCCTTATCCTGAGCTTTTAGAAAGAGGGAACTAAAGGCTTTGAAGTTCATGAAAGAACTTGCCACCTTAGAAAGGTATAAAAGGGCAGCAAAGAAGCCAGAAAAAGCTCTTTGCTGTCCCGTTTCCTATCAACGCCCAGAGCTTCTCAAAATTATTCCCCAAGAGATCCTCGAAGTAGACTATGGTTGTGGTGACCCAACCGTTTATGTCCGCGAAGGTGAAGTAGTTGTTGACCTCGGTTCAGGCTCAGGAAAGCATGTCTACATGATGGCTCAAATTGTAGGTGAAAAAGGAAAGGTTATAGGCGTTGACTTTAATAAAGAAATGTTAACCCTTGCCAAAAAATATCAAAATGAAATAGCCCAAAAACTTGGCTATAAAAACACAGAATTCTACTACGCAAAGATTCAAAATCTGAAGCTTAACCTGGAAAAAGTAGAAGCCTATTTACAGGCAAATCCAATTAAAACAGCAGAAGACTTAATAACCTTTGAAGCCTACCTTAAATATCTTGAAGAAAAGGAGCCGCTTATTCCTGATGAAAGCGTAGACACAGTAGTGTCTAACTGCGTGTTAAACTTAGTGAATCCGGAAGACAAGGATCGGCTGTTTTCGGAAATCTACCGGATTTTGAAGGTAGGAGGAAGGGCAGTAATAAGCGATATCGTAAGCGATGAGGATGTCCCCTCTCACCTGCAAGAGGACCCTGAACTTTGGTCAGGATGCATATCTGGTGCCTTAAGGGAAGATAAGTTCATTCAGGCCTTCTTAAAAGCTGGTTTCTCTTCTGTTAAAGTTCTCAAGTGGGAAGAAAAACCATGGCAAGTAATCGAGGGAATAGAATTTCGTTCCATCACTGTTGAAGCCGTAAAAGGAGAAAAGGGAGCTTGTATTGATGCTGGACATGCAGTGATCTATCTTGGACCTTTTTACAAAGTCGAAGACGCTGAGGGGCATGTTTTTGAAATAGGAAAAAGGGTTGCAGTCTGTGAAAGAACCTTTAGAAACCTAAAAAGGGCTTTTAATGAACACTTCCTTTTTATTGAGCCGGCAAAACCTTTCAAAAAGCGACCTTTCCCAAACTGTAAGGGAATGGTTCTTAGGTCGCCAAAGGAAAGCAAGGAGGGTAAATGGAGTACTGAAGCGTTTGCCTCTTGCTGTTCTGCTCCTCATCAAACAGGGATACCCTTTGAGAAAAGACTTAAAAGCTTACAAGTGGAGCTTAGAAAGAGAAAAATAAACATCCTTCAGGTAAACATCGGAAACCTATGCAACATGTCCTGTAGCCACTGTCATCATTCCTCTTCATCTAAAGGAAAACTCATGCCAGATGAAATCTTGTATAAAGTAGAAAAACTCATTAAGAAAAACCCGAACCTTAGCCTTGACCTAACTGGAGGAGCTCCTGAGCTTCACCCTTCAATCCTTTCTTTCCTTAGGAAAATAAATGCTTATTGCCAAGAGATTTGGTTTCGCTCAAACCTTACTGCCTTATTTGAAAACCCTACTTTGATGAAAGAGCTCGCAAAGCTTGGTGTAAAGATCATTGCTTCTTTCCCAAGCTTAGATAAAAAAGAAGCGGAAAGTGTGAGAGGGAAGAATTACTTCGCTAAGGCTTTAAAGGTCCTAAAAAGCTTAAATGAGCTTGGCTATGGTTTGGACCTTCCTCTTATTCTTATGGTAAATCCTACAAAGCCAGAGCTTATAGGGGAGGCTTCTAAAATAAAAGCTGAGTTTAAGGAATTTTTGCAGGAAAGACATGGAATCCTCTTCTCTGACCTTTTTGTTGCAAACAACGCACCCATCGGGAGATATAGGGAACTTCTTGCAAAGAAGGGTTTGCTTTTAGATTACGAGAGGCTACTTGAAGAAAACTTTAACCCCAAAACCCTTGATAAACTCATGTGTTTGGACCTAATTACCATAGGTCCTGACGGAATGGTTTACGATTGTGACTTTAATCTTGCCCTTAATCTCCCTATTGATGGTAAGCTTTCAGTAGATAGTCTACTTTCGTATGGTTTAGAGGTCTTACAAGATAAGAAGATTAAAGTTGGGGACCATTGTTATGTCTGCACAGCCCAGTTTGGAACAAGCTGTTTCGGAAGTCTTAGCTAATTGCACTGAATGTCGAGCTTGCCAAAAGGTTTGTCCCTTTTTAGCTGAGGTAGGTCTTCCTAAGGAACTTTTAGTCAAACCCTCGGAAGTCCTTTTTTTATGCACAAACTGCACTGCCTGCTCTAAGATTTGTCCGGAGGGGTTACCGGTTGCTCAAGCTCTCTACGAGGTAAAAAAACAGATTCTAAAACAGGACTATTCTACCAGAGAACCTTATATTTCAGCTAAGTCTTACGCCGAGAGGGGGCATCGTTTTCCATTTTCTCACTGGGAAAAAGTGGACACTGTCTTTTGGCCTGGATGTAGTTTAGCAGGCACAGCCCCAAACTTGGTCTTAAAAATTCGAAAGATCCTTTCAGAGCATTTAAACCAAAGGGTGGGCATAGTCCTTGATTGCTGCTATGACCCCTGTTTTCAGCTTGGTGGAGTGGATGATGTCACTAAAGCCTTCAAAGAAATCAAAGAAAGGCTTACTTCTTATAAAATCAAAAAAGTTATCCTTGGATGCACAAACTGCTACAAAAATTTTAAAAGATATCTTCTTGACGAAGAGGTAGAAGTTGAGCATATCTTAGAATCAATCGAGCAGAACCTACTTAAGGTTCCCTTTGAAAAGGCTTATCTCCATCATCCCTGCCCAGCCTGGCAATTTGACAACATAAGGGAAAAGGCTCGAAAATCTTTTGAAGACAAAGTGGAGCTTAAAGAGGCTAACCTTCCAGCTTGCTGTGGGGCAGGAGGTGCCCTTCATCAAAACGAGAAATTAGCTTTAGCATTCAGAGAAAAAACTATAAATTTAGCCAAGGATAGACCAATAATCACCTATTGCATGGGGTGCAAGGGAAGATTTCTCAAGGGTAATGCTCAAACCTATCACATCCTCGAATTTCTTCCCAATCATTCACCAGGGCTTAAACCCTTAAGCAAGACGCAAAAATGGATGAACAGGTTTTTCCTCTCCCTTCGTCTAAAGGTCTTTTCTAAAAGGGCTTTAGTCCTTGCGCTCTACCTTTTAGCTTTGATTAGCTTTTACACCCTTACCTATGTAAAAGGCTTTGATTTTAAAGCCTACCTAAACTACTTAAATCAAATAAAAGGGAATCCATTGGTGATTATTCTGTATTTGCTTATTTATACTGTGGCTCCCTCTCTCTTTGTTTCAAGCCTTGCCTTAACGATGGTTGCAGGTATTCTTTGGGGTCCCTTTTTAGGAACTCTGATCGCTGTGACTGGGGCAACCCTTGGAGCTTCCCTTTCTTTTCTACTTGCAAGGTATTTATTCTACGATGCAGTAGCCCAAAGGTTTGGTAAAGTTTATCTTAAGGTCTTTTGGGAAAGGATTGAAAGGGATGGTTGGAAGTTTGTAGCTTTTTTAAGGCTTTTTCCTCTTTTTCCTTATCCAGTGATCAACTTCCTTCTTGGCTTGACCCCCATCAAATTTTCGACTTACGCCTTAACAAGCCTAATCTTCATGCTCCCAGGCGGATTCCTGTACACCTTTCTTGGCTACTCTTTACTTGAACTTTTAAAACAAAAGCCATGGTATTTAGTGTTAGCCATCCTTCTATTAGTAGGGTTTAGCGTTGTTATCAAAAGGGCAGAAAAGCTCTTCAGTCGTCCTCTTCTTTAGGACCCCAGAGCTTGGGAAAGTAAAAAAGAGACTTGAAAAGACCTTAGGACGGGAGAAAACTTTAAATCTCTACCAAAGCCTGCTTAACCACGCTATAAACACTATCCTTTCCTTCAAGATGAGACATCCTGAAACCCTTTTGGTAGGGGCATACCGTGGATCCTTCCTACCTCCCGAGCTTGCTCAACCTTTTGACCTGTTGTATGAGCAAAGGGGCTTAAACCTTGGCGAGGATTTGTTAAAAGTATCAACAAAGTTACTAAAGGTTGTAGAGGTTAAAAGGCTTATCATCATAAGCTCAGACTGTCCAGAGATAACACCTGAGTTTTTAGACCTTGCCTTGGCTAAGGTTTTAGAAAATCAAGTTGTTATCTCACCTGCCCATGATGGAGGCTACAACCTGATAGGACTTAGGCAGGACATGCTGCCCTATCTCAAGAAGATTTTCTTAAACATTCCCTGGGGAACCGGAGCAGTCTTCTCAGAGACGCTAAAAAGGCTTTCCGCCCTTGGGGTTAAAGTTTTTCTTCTTCCCGAAACCTTAGACATAGACCGTGCTGAGGATTTAGAAAAGATAAAACTGAAAGGATATAACGACCTCTTTTGGGCACCATGCTGAGGCAGAGTGAGGTTGTTCAAAAAATCTTGCGAACATATCTTGCCATCTAAAGGTAGCATCAAGGACCTCTGAGGCCCTTCGCAGCCCCTTCGGGCTACCGCCCTCAGGGCTTCGGCTAAGGGCGACATGGTGGGGGGGGCAGCCTCAGGGCCGTAAGGCTCGACGGA
>CAZJUD010000164.1:0-4262 GCA_964549125.1 uncultured Caldimicrobium sp. | reverse complement strand
TGGGCCCCCCTTTTCTGTCACCCGCGCTTTTCTTGTCGCCCTCAGCCCACTTTCTTTGTCACCCTGAGGCCCCTTTTTTTGTCACCCTGAGGCCGCAAGGCCGAAGGGTCTCCTAATGTCCTCGAGGCCGAGAATAGAGCTTTTCCCATAAAGCTGACCCCCTATTGGTTTTATAAGAGGTCACTTTAATGATGTGCCATTTTAAAATAGGAATAAAATGTGACATTTCAAAATAGTAACGACAAACCAAGAAAAAATGATTGAATGCATCAACAACATCTATTAAGATGGAAGGTAAGAAGGAGGTTGCAAAAGATGGAGCTAAATAGCCTTTCCCTTGACAGAGAAGAGGTTTGCATAAAAGGCAAGAGGCTTTATGTTTACCGACCAGCAAGGCTTGAAGATGTCTTTCAGGGAGACCCTTTTTTAGAGGCTCATCGTTTTCCTTTTTGGGTCATGATTTGGCCTGCAAGCCTTGTCCTTGCTGAATACTTAGCAAGCCTACCACCCCCTCTTGATATCTTAGAGGTCGGCGCTGGGCTTGGCATCCCCTCTCTTTTTGCTTCTTCTTTTGGTCATAGGGTTTTAGCAACCGATAAAGAGGAGCTTCCTCTTAAACTTCTTAAGCGGTCAGCTGAAGAACAGGGCTTAGAGCTTAGCGTTCAAATTCTTGATTGGCTCAACCCAAAGCTTGAGAAACAATTTGATGTTATCGCCGGCGCTGAGGTGGTTATAAAATCTTCCCTTTTTGAACCTCTTTTTAACCTCTTTAAATCCTATCTTAAGCCAGAAGGAGAGATAATCTTAGCTCATGAAAGTGAACGAAAGAGAACCTTGGTGCCCTTTTTAGTCAGGGCAGAGAAGCATTTTAAAGTTGAGACCAAATTAGTCCGCCTAAGGGATGAGGAAAAGGTTATAGAGATTGTGCTAAACCGGCTTACCTTAAAAATAAGTGAAGGTTAGTTTAGCCTTAAAATTTCTCACAGAAGTCTTAGCCCAAAAGCTTCCCGAGGAACGGGCAAAAAGGGAAGCCTTGGAGGTTCTTGCTCATCTCCTTGGTGTTTCACCTTTAAATGTTTGGCTAAAACTTGATGAAGAAATCCCAGATGAGGCGCTAAACCACATTTTAGCTCGAAGGTTAACAGGCGAGCCCCTGCCTTACATCCTTGGGATTGCCTATTTTTTTGGTAGGCCCTTTTTTGTGGAAAAGGGGGTCTTAATCCCAAGGCAGGAGACGGAGGTTTTGATAGAACATTTTTTAGAGGTTGCACCCCCGCAAGGGATTATCTTAGACTTAGGCATAGGCTCAGGCATCCTTGCTATTACCATCCTTCTTGAGAAGCAAAACTACATAGCTTTTGGAGTTGACGTAAGCAAAAGGGCGTTAAAGGTTGCCCAAAGGAACGCAGAGCTTCATGGAGTAAGCTCACGATTATACCTTATTCTTGGAGATGCCTTTAAGCCCTTCAAAGAAAAACCTCTTTTCACGGCAATCGTAAGCAACCCCCCATACATTTCGGAAGAGGAGTTTGAAACCCTTGACGAAGAGGTCAGGCTCTTTGAACCGAGGGTTGCCCTTGTTTCTGGGAAAACAGGGCTGGAATTCCATGAGCTCATCCTAAATCATGCCCCCAAACTTTTACATGAAGGCGGTTTTATCCTTGTGGAACTGGGGTATAATCAAGGTAAATTGCTTTATGATTTAGCTCAAGCTTTAGGCTATAAGGTTGATTTTAAAAGAGACCTTCTTGGTTATCAAAGGAGCGCTCTAATATGGAAGAAAAAAAATACATCATAAAAGGGGGAAAGCCTCTTAAAGGTGAAATCTCAGTCAAAGGGGCAAAGAACGCCGTCTTACCAGCCATCTCCGCTACCCTTCTTGCTCCCGGAGTTTACGAATTTACAAATGTGCCCTTAGTTAGGGATGTCTTTTGTATGCTTAAAATCCTTTCCCATCTTGGGGCAAGTTGGAAGGTTGATGGGGCAACGCTTTATGTTAACACAGAGGGCATACAACGAGTAGACATCCCCTATGAGCTTGCTTCTCAGATCAGGGCTTCCATACTTTTTCTTGGAGCCTTGACAGCAAGATTTGGAGAGGCGGTTATTCCTTTGCCTGGAGGTTGTAAGATAGGTAAAAGACCCATCAATTTTCACCAATCAGGGCTTGAAAAGCTTTCTGCCGAGATCACCCTTGACCACGGAAACCTTGTTTCTAAAGCTAAAAGGCTAAAGGGCGCTGAGGTCGTTTTAGATTTTCCTTCCGTTACGGCAACGGAAAACCTGATGATGGCTGCCTCTCTTGCCGAGGGTGAAACTGTTATCAAAAATGCTGCCCGCGAGCCAGAGGTCCTTTTTTTAGCAAAGCTTTTACAAAGAATGGGAGCAGAAGTCAAAGGGGCAGGCACCGAAACTATAATCATCAGAGGAAAAAAAAGGCTTAAACCAGCGAAGATTAAGATCATTCCCGACCGTATCGAAGCTGGAACCTTTCTTATTTTAGCAAGCTTGCACCCCGAAAACCAAATCACTATAAAAAACTTCCCCTTTGAATATCTTGAAGCCCCCCTTTTAAAGTTCCAAGAAATGGGTGGAGTAGTGGAAAGGAAAGGTAAGAATGTGGCGGTAGTTATCCCTCAACGGTCCTACCGTCCAATTGAGATTTCTACCTCCCCCTATCCGGGCTTTCCTACCGACCTTCAGCCCATGTTTGCGGTAGCCTTAACCCAAGCAGAAGGGCTATCCATAATCAGGGAAAACCTATTTGAAAATCGTTTTCTTTATGCCTTTGAGCTAAACAGGCTTTCAGCAAACATCCGCGTGGAAGGGCAAACTGCCTTTATTCAGGGTAAAACACCGCTTGTCGGCTCACCCGTTAAGGCAACAGACCTTCGGGCAGGAGCAGCCCTTCTCATCGCAGGGCTTATCGCCGAAAACACAACCACTATTTACTGCGCAGAACTCATAGAAAGAGGCTATGAGAACCTTCCAGAAAGGTTAAAGGAGCTATCTGCCGAGATAGAAGTAGAACCATGCGCCCTCTGCGATGCTTAAAAGAAGTAATTGGGCAAGAACCAGCAATTAAGCTTCTAACCAAAGCCTTACACTCTCGGAGACTACACCATGCTTATCTTTTTACCGGGCAAGAAGGTGTAGGCAAAGAAACAACTGCCAAGGCTATCGTCTATCATCTCTTCTGTAATGTTAGTCAAGATGAACCCTGTGGGTCCTGTCCATCTTGTCAAAAACTTGACAAAGGCGTGCATCCTGACCTTCTTGTTGTTGAGCCTGAAAAAAGGGAGATAAAGATCGGGCAGGTCAGGGCTCTTGAAAGGGAAATGCATTTTCGTCCTATAAACGCCGAGTATCGGGTAGTGATAATAAAGTCTGCTGAGAGGTTAAACCCTGAGGCTGGAAACGCACTTCTCAAATCTTTGGAGGAGCCTCCGCCCTATGTAATTTTCTTTCTGATTACCGAGAACCCTTCTCGCCTTCTTCCTACCATTGTGTCCCGTTGTCAGGTGGTAAGGTTTAGACCTTTGCCTAAGGAAATAATCAAGGACCATCTAATGAAAAGGCTTAGTTTAGATGAAGAATTTGCTGAGACCTTAGCCGAGCTATCGGCAGGAAGCCTTGGTAGGGCTGTTGAGCTTGCAGAGAAAGGATTGCTTGAAGACCTTCACGCCTTTGTATCAGCTGGCATCTCTAAAAAGGCCTCAGCAAAGTACCGTATTTTAGAGAGGCTTGCCAGGGTTTTGCCTGAAGACCAGAAGAAATTTTTAGAACTTCTTCGCCTTTGGGTCCTTCGTTCCTATTTAAGCGAAAAAGGGGCTTCTAACTATCCTAAGGGATTGCCTGAAGTCCGGTATAGGGGAGACCCCTTTTCCGCAGAGCTTGCTATAGCCCTTTGCGAGTCGGCACTTGAAAGTTATGTTTCTCCTGAATTAGCCTTCCATCAGTTAATGATAAAGCTTTTTTAACAGGGCTTCATTTGTCACCAAAGCCCTCATGATGAAGTAGCGTAAGCGACCAAAGGACCCCATATGTCGTCCGCTCATATGTCGTCCGTCAAATGTCCTCCTGATGTGTAGCAGGAAGTCCCCTCACACACTCAAGTCGCTCTGAGGCGTAGCCGAAGGACCTCCTCCACACGTCCTCCTGAGGGGCGAAAGCCCCGAAGGATCTCAGGGGCTAAAGAGGCCCCTCGCAGCCCCCTCCGCCTCCTGCCCTGCCCGCTCCGCGCCCCGCGCCCCCCGCGGCCG
>CAZJUD010000163.1:0-4815 GCA_964549125.1 uncultured Caldimicrobium sp. | reverse complement strand
AAACTTAACCTCTGGGAAGGTCCTTTCTAAAACCTCTGTTAAATACTTAGTAAGGGTGGTTTTTCCAGCTCGAGGATTTCCTGTTAATAACAGACCTTTGCGGAAGTTAAAAAGACGCATCTATTTTTTGACTGGTCTCTGACTTAGAAGAACGTAGGTTGCCCCAGGACCGCCATCACACGGACGAGCTGAAGCATAGGCAAGGACATGCCTTCGGTATGGACCCCTTTCAAGCCAGTTTCTAAAGAGGGGTTTAAGCACCGGTTCTCCATTAGGAGAGGATAATCCTCTACCGTGAATGACAAGAACGCATGAATAGCCAAGCTCAATTGCCTTCTTGAAGAATTCCTCAAGGGCTAAAAGCGCTTCTTCAGCGGTAAGCCTTCTCAAATTCAAGGTAGCCTTAACCGAAAATTTACCATCCCTTAGCCTTCTTAAGGTTTCATGGCTTACGCACTCTTTCTTGCCCTCCATGTATTCAGAGGTAAGCGGAAGATAAACTTCCAAAGGTCTTGGAGGCCAGATTGAAGGCTCTTTTTCTCTTCGCTTGCTTGTGAGCTCCTTCACAACCTTTGATGCCTTTGGCGGTTCAGAACACAATAAATTCTTATCCCTTAAAGGCTTTACGCCCCTGCGTAGTTCTTCCCAGTTGTCAAACTTAAAGGGGATAGCCTTCTCAGGTAGATACTCCTCCTGAGAAGGCTTCACACCAAAGACCTCTCCAAGCTTGAGGAAAGGTTTCTGCATCTTTAAGGAACCTTATTTCTTTAGCCCCTTTTCAAAAATACGCTCTGCCTTTTGAGCAGCTGTCTCAGCCTTCTTGGCAGCTTCTTCGGCACGATTGGCTGCAGCTATGGCTTTCTCAGCTGCCTCCTTTGCCGCTGTTGCTTCTACCTTAACTGCCTCAAGCTGACGCTTCAAAGCGTTAACCTCCATCTTCAAAGCAGAAAGCTCGTTCTCAAGTTTCTTGCAGCAATCAGGCTCAGCTGGAACTGGAGGTGGTGCTGGTTGAGCCACTGCTTTTTCAGCAACCTGTGGTGCTGGGCATTGACAAGCATAGAGTATAGCTAAACCGGAGAGCAACCCGACAAACTTTAAACCTCTCTTCATGGCATCCCTCCTTATTGTTTTTTTATTATACTACCCCTTAATGCAACCAAGGGGAAGGAGCTTTGCCACCTTTTTTGTTAAGCCTGCTTTGCAGGTTGCTTCGATCACTTCGGAAACATCCTTATAAGCCTCTGGTGCCTCTTCGGCAAGCCCTTTTTTAGACTTACCCATAACGATTATACCCCTTTTTCTTAACCGCTCAACGATTTCATCAGCCCGGAAACTCTTAACAGCCTGGTTTCTGCTCATCGTCCTTCCTGCTCCATGACAACAGGACCCAAAGGCTTTCTCTTCTCCCTCCTTTGTGCCAACAAGAATGTAAGAGGCAGTCCCCATGGAACCGCCTATGATTACCGGTTGCCCTACCTTCCGATACTTCTCTGGAAGCTCCTTCCTCCCTGGACCCCAAGCCCTGGTTGCCCCTTTACGATGCACATAAAGCTTCATTCTTCTACCATCAACCTCATGATACTCCACTTTACAGGTGTTGTGGCTCACATCATAAAGAAGAGATAGGTGCACGCCAGGGAAAAAGCTCTTAAAGACCTGTCTAACCAAATGGGTTATTACCTGTCTATTAGCTAAAGCACAGTTTATGCCACAGCACATGGCTTTAAAGTAGCTCTGACCTTCTTCGGAATTGATGGGGGCACAAACAAGCTCCTTTTCTTTGATGGGGATGCCGTATTTTCTTGCCGCTTTTGCTAAAAGGGGAAGATAGTCTGTGGCGATCTGATGACCTAAAGCCCTTGAACCACAGTGGATGCTAACAACCACCTGCCCTTCAAAGAGCCCAAAGGCATTAGCCACTTCCCTATCGTAGACCTCGGCTACATACTGAACCTCGAGGTAGTGATTTCCTGAACCAAGGGTACCAACCTGTCTATGCTGTCTTTTCTTTGCCTCCATGGAAACGTAAGAAGGGTCAGCACCGGGCATGCATCCTTTCTCTTCTATGTATTCAAGGTCCTCAGGCTCACCATACCCCTTTTCAACCGCCCATTTTGCCCCGCCAACTAAAACCTCATCAAGCTGAGAGGGCGAAAGCTTTATTTCACCCTCAGAACCTACTCCAGAGGGAACAGTTTCAAAGAGTTCACGAACTAAATCTTCAAGATAAGGCTCAACGTCCTTTTTAGTCAAAGGTGAGAGAAGGGTTCTAACACCGCAGGATATATCGTATCCTACACCTCCCACTGAAATTATCCCACCTGCATCTGGGTCAAAGGCAGCAACCCCTCCTATAGGAAAACCATAGCCCCAATGGGCATCAGGCATGGCTATAGCTGCCTTAACAATGCCCGGAAGCTCAGCCACATTGCTCAACTGCTCATAAACCTTCTCATCCATCTCCTCTATCAGCTCTTGCGTGGCATATATCTTGCCCGGAACTCGCATGTTCCCAGTCTTAGGTATTTCCCATTCATACTCGTTAATTCTTACAAGTTTTTTAAGCTCCATAACCGAACACCCCTTTTTGTCATTTTATTTTAAAATATTAACTAACCCTAACGTTAAATCAAGGAGAAAACATCATCAAAATGACCATAAAAGAGACGCCTTTCCTTCAGGGGAAGCTTACTGTCTTTCAGCTAAATGAGGGCTATCGGTTTGGAATAGACTCTGTTCTTCTTGCAAACTTTGTGGAGTTAAGGAAAGGGGAGATGGCTTTAGAGGTTGGTGCTTGTCAAGGAATAGTTAGCTTCATCCTTGCCTTACGCTATCCCTATGCCAAGGTCTTTGCCTTAGAAAAAGAAACGCTTTATGTGGAATGCTTGCGAAGGGGAATTGAAGCAAACGCCCTTCAGGATAGGATTTTCCCTATTCTTGGAGACTTTAAGCAAACCTGCTTTAAACCTAACAGCCTCGATGTGATACTGGCTAATCCTCCATATTTTGAGATGGGAAGAGGAAGGAGGAGCCCGAATGCTCTAAAAGAGTCGGCAAGAAGAGATGACGCTTTAAGCCTTAAAGAGCTTCTTAAAGGAGCAAAAGCTCTGCTCAAGACCAAAGGAAGGCTCTATCTTATCTTTACCGCCTTTCGCTCTGCTGAACTTATAAACCTTCTTTATCAGCATAGCTTAACCCCAAAGACCATGCGTTTTGTCCATTCCTACCCCGGAGATAGAGCAAGGCTCATCTTAATTTGTGCCCAAAAATCTGCTGGAGAAGAAGTTGTAGTCCTACCCCCACTTTTTATCTACAAGGAACGAAAGGGAGATTACACCGAGGAGGTTAAGGCATGGTTGAAAGGATAAGGAGGGCTCAAGAACTTCTTGACGAGTATAGGGTCTCAGCCTTGCTTTTAATGAGTTCGCCGAATGTTTTTTACCTTTCAGGGCTTAAAGCAAGCCTTGCCTATTTAGTAATCACTAAAGAAAAAGCCTATCTCTTGACAGACGGTAGATACTATGAAAGGGCAAAACCCTTAGCCCATGAACTTCTTGAGGTGCACCTTATCCTTGAAAACCCTTTGCAGACTTTAAAAAAGTTTCTACGCTCCCTTGCGGTCCCTTCCGTTGGAATAGAAGGAGACCATATCACCCTTGCAGTAAGAAATTCCCTTCGTTCAAGATATTTCAAGCTAATTCCTTTGGTCTCACCCCTAAAAAAGCTTAGGCTAAGAAAGGATGAAAGGGAGCGAGAGCTTATAAAAAAAGCGATAGCTCTTACGGATAGGATATTTAAGGAGCTTTTAGAGGGGCCTATTTTGGGTGAGACTGAGCTTAGCCTTAGGGGCAAGGTTGTTAACAAGGCATTTAGCTTAGGCTCAACCGGAGAATCTTTCCCAGCCATCGTTGCCTTTCGGGAAAATTCAGCCATCCCCCACTGGGAAAGCTCAAACGCAAAGATTAGCGGGAAGGGAGCCCTTCTTTTTGATTTTGGGGTTGTTTATCAGGGTTATGTAAGCGATTTTACAAGAACGGTATATCTTGGTAAGGCTGAGGAGGAGTTTAAGAGGGCTTATCAACTGGTAAAGGAAGCCTACTTTAAAGCCCTTGATATGGTTAGAGTTGGTAGGGATGCGCGAGAAATTGACCTTGCGGTAAGGAATTATTTTAGGGAAAAGGGGGTGCTGAGCCATTTTACCCATTCAACCGGGCATGGAGTCGGGATTGAAGTCCATGAACCTCCAAGGCTTTACTATAATCTTAAGGAGGAGATCAAAATAGAAGAAGGGATGGTTTTTACGATTGAGCCGGGTTTATACTTTCCAGGGAAGTTTGGCATAAGGCTTGAGAACATTGTTTTTGTTGAGGATGGGAGGGGGGTTGTTTACTCAGAGGTCCCTCTTGAATTGCTTGAACTTTAGAGTATATTTTTATTTATCCGGGGTCGTCTAACTGGTAGGACATGGGACTTTGGATCCCAGTATCCTGGTTCGAATCCAGGCCCCGGAACCATTTTTAATGTTAAGGGCTGGAGGAGTGGCCGAGAGGTCGAAGGCGCTCGCCTGCTAAGCGAGTGCACGGGTTAAAAGCCCGTGCCGCGGGTTCGAATCCCGCCTCCTCCGTTTAGGATATAGGAGTTTGCCGGCGTAGCTCAACTGGCAGAGCGTGGGATTTGTAATCCCAAGGTTGAGGGTTCAAGCCCCTCCGCCGGCTCTTCCTCTCTATGCCTCACTTCAAGGCAGGAAACCGCTTCTACTTTGACCCCTCAACCAACCTCCTTCCTCCCGAAGAAACCCACCACTTAGTTCGGGTC
>CAZJUD010000162.1:0-7290 GCA_964549125.1 uncultured Caldimicrobium sp. | reverse complement strand
CTCTGTCTAAGAAAAAAGACACATTGAACAAAAGAGATGATAAGGCAAGCTAATTTTAGGAAACCTTTTAAAATAATTACTTTTTTCTTGTTTTTCATCACCGTAATTTTGTTTACTTTTTCGCTTGCCCAACCTTTTTCTTTGATTTCCATCTCTGAAAAGGACGAGATTGAACTTGGTAAGATTTATGCAAACGTTGTCATCGATGAGTATGGAGGGAGGTTTCCAGAGCCAGAGGTTCAAGCCTATCTTCAGCGCATTGGGAAAAAAATTGCAGAGCAATCACCTCGTCGGATGCCTTATACTTTTTCCCTTGTAAATTCAGGAATAGAAAACGCCTTTGCCCTACCAGGTGGACCAGTGTTCGTCTCTCGGGGACTGTTCTTGATGATAGATACGGAAAGTGAGCTTGTTGGGGTTCTCGGCCATGAAATCGGACACATTACGGCAAGACATCATATTAAGTTTGTAGAAAAGAACATGACCCTTAGCTTGCTTCTTCAGATTGGGAGCTTGTTCTTGCCTCAAAATTTGGCAGGGGAGGCTTTGTATCATCTTGCTAAAATCTCAGCAGGGCTTCTTTCCCTTAAATTTAGTCGAGACCAGGAACGGGAGGCTGACGCTTACGGGTTTGAATTCTCTTTAAAGGCTGGCTATAGCCCTGAGGGTATGTATGAGCTCTTTAAAAAGTTTAAAGAAAGGGAAAAGAAACGCCCGCCTGAGTGGTTATCTACTCACCCCTTGCCTGAGTCAAGAATTAGAGAATGGCAAGAAAGGATGCAAGCCTCTAAACCTACTGGCAGTTTGATAAAAGACCGTGAGGAGTTTCAGAGGATAAAGGCTATGATTATAGCCACTACGAATTCTTTTCAGCTTAGCGATGAGGCTGAAAAGCTTTTTAAAGAAAAAAAGCTTGATTTAGCCAAAGAAAAGTTCATGAAGGCTTTAGAGGTTTATCCCAAAAACATACCAGCTCTCCTTGGACTTTCACGGATCTATTTAAACCAAAAGAGATTTGAAGAGGCAAAAGAGTATGCTAAACGAGCAAAGACCTTAGATGAGAGGCTAAGCTCAGCCTACATCCTTGAAGGATTAGCTGATTTTAATCTCAAAAACTACGAGCAGGCTTTAACTAACTTTGAAAAGGCTAAAGAGCTGATACCCTTTAACGGCTACGCCTATTATTTATCCGGAAGGGCAAACGAGGAGCTTGGCAAAGGAAGAGAAGCTCTGGAAAATTACAAAAAAGCCCTTGACCTTGGACCAAGCAATGCCCCTTGGTATTCGGACTGTAAACGGCGCTATCAATTGCTACGAGGGATCCCCATACCTTTTTAAAAACCCTACCTAAAAAAGGAAAAATGGACATCCAAAACCTTATAAAATCTCTCCCTTTACAATACCACTTTTCCACGGCTGGGATTACCGTTCCGTTTTTTCTTCCACCTCTTGTTAGCTTTTTCCTTTCTTTGATTTGTGGAGTTGGTGGAGTAAGCGGAGCCTTTTTGCTATTGCCCTTTCAGGTAAGTATCCTCAACTACACAGCACCATCAGTTTCAGCAACCAATCATTTGTTTAACTGCGTTGCCATTCCCTGGGGAGTTTATAAATATTGGTCGGAAGGAAGGCTCTATACTCCTCTCACGCTTATCATCTCCCTTGGAACCTT
Source organism: uncultured Caldimicrobium sp. (assembly GCA_964549125.1). Lineage (GTDB taxonomy): Bacteria > Desulfobacterota > Thermodesulfobacteria > Thermodesulfobacteriales > Thermodesulfobacteriaceae > WYEG01. The sequence continues at coordinate 5,621 of CAZJUD010000162.1, read as the reverse complement.
ACCCGGAGTAGTCATCGGCTACTTTCTAAGGGTGTCTTACTTCCTAAAGCTTAAAAACTTCCTTCTTCTTGTAGGTTTGGTTCTTTTAATCATCGGCGGAAAGCTTTTCTATGACTTAATCTTTCCCCCAAAAAAAGAAGTCCCCTTTTCCCAGATACCCCCAAAAACTTTGGTTTTTAGCGTAACGAAACTTTCTTTTGAGTATAGCGGTAAAACCTATGAAGTAAGCTCTATCCTCATCTTCCTCATAGCCTGCGTAATAGGGATTGTAGGAGGAATTTACGGCATAGGTGGTGGCGCTATCATGGCACCCGTTCTTTTAGCCTTCTTTCATCTACCACCCTACGTGTTTGCCGGTGCAACCCTCTTTGCCACCTTTCTAACTTCAGTGATCGGAGTTATAGTCTACACGACCTTTGGAAATGGACCTGACTTTTTGCTTGGACTTCTTTTTGGTGTTGGCGGAGGGCTTGGTCTATATTTAAGCGCTAAGCTTCAAAGATTATTCCCACAAAAATTGATAAGAGGTTTTCTCGGAATAACCCTCCTTTATGTAGCAATTAGATATATATTAAAATTTTTTGGATAATTCTTAGTTTTATAGATTCTCATCATAAAAAAGTTTTAGTCTAATCTTTTTTAATTCCTGTATGGTTTCGAGAGGGAGATAGTTTTTAATGCCTAAGGTATTAGCCCAAGCAGTAATTTTTTCTTGAAAGTTTTCTTCCTTGAAATGACACATGGTGTAAAGGTTGTATGGAAATTCTGGATAGCTTTTCCTAAGGTAGCAATGGGTAATTTCAGGGATTTTAGACAAGCTTTTTGCTACCTCGTCAACCCTTTTTTCTTCTACTTGCCACACAACCATCACGTTGTGTCTATACCCAAGTCGTTGATGCTTAAAAAGGGCGCCAAACCGCCTTAATGCCCCCACCCTTTTCATCTTCTTTAGCCAAGCAAATATTTCTTCAACCTTACAATTTAGTTCCTCGGCTTTGACGGCAAAAGGCTCTTTTACCAAAGGGAGAGGTTCTTGCAAAGCCTTGACCATCCTTACATCATCTTCGGTAAAATTAAAGGTCTTTATGCTCTGGAAATCTTCAGCACCCTCTTCTCCAGTTTCAAACACCACGGAAATCTTGTATTTTTTTAAAATGGGGAGAAACAACAATCCGTTCTCGGAAAATTCTTGACATAAAGCACTTGCTTCCTTTAAAAGGTCCTTCCCCTGAGGAACAACCAAGGTAAACCAAAGGTTATATTCATGTTTACGGAGATAGTTATGGCTTACTCCTGGGTGGCTGTTGATACGGTCTATCGCCAAGCCTAATTTTTCTTCGCCAACTTTCAGGGCAAAAAGGGCTGAGCGATGGCCAAAATACTCTGGGTTAAAGATGGCAGAAATCTGCCTAAGCCTTCCTTCCCTTTCCCAATTGCTAAGAAGAGAGATAAGCTCTTTCTCTTTAAGCCCGACCCTTTTTGCGATGGCTAAAAAGGGTCTTTTTGTAAGGGGGAACTCCTTTTGTAAGAGCCGAAAAAGTAATCTTTGAGCTTCGAGGTTAAGCCTATGTTCCATGGAAAAGGAGGTTTTTTAGATACTTTATTCTCTTTGGGTGTTTGAGCTTTCTTAAAGCCATGCTTTCGATCTGTCTAATCCTTTCTTTGGAGACACCAAATTTCTGTCCCACTTCCTCCAAGGTGCAGGCTTCTCTTTCTCCTATGCCAAACCGTAGGCGGATCACCTTTTCTTCACGAGAAGAAAGGGTGCTAAGCAGTATTCTTACCTTTTCTGAAAGCTCATTGTTGAAGGTATACTCATCAGGACGGGTTGAATTTCCATCCTCTATGAATTCAAGCAAAGTTGTATCTTCATCATGATGGACGTTTGCCTCCAGAGAGAGAGGTTGCTTCACATATTTAAAGATCTGGGTTAGCCTTTCAACGCTCATACCAGTTATGTTTGCCAAATCTTCAATGGTTGGGTCTCGTCCATACTCTTGGTAGAATTTAGTAGAGACGATTTTACTTATTTTGTATATTGTTTCAATGATATGAACTGGGATCCTGATTGTCCTAGTATGTTCAGCTAAGTATTTAGTAATGCTTTGTCTTATCCACCAGGTAGCGTAGGTGCTGAACTTAAAACCTCGGCGATAGTCAAACTTTTCTATGGCTTTTAAAAGCCCAACATTTCCTTCTTGGATAAGGTCAGCAAGTAGTGAACCACGGGGTGCGTATTTTCTGGCAATAGAAATGATAAGCCTAAGGTTTGACTTAGCAAACTGTTCTTTAGCCTTTTTTATCTCTTGAAAGCATTTCTCAATAACCTCTGCTGATGCCAACACCCTGTCAGCTGAGACCCCAAAAAAATCCTCTGCCTTTGTGTTTAATCTCAAAAGCTTATCTTGGCTCTTCATACTTTTATATCTTTTAGCAAAATCTCTAATTTCACAGGATAGTTCATCTAAAAGAAATTTTGTGGGGCGGACTTGATAGATAAGCTCAAGAATTCGTTCAATATTATTTGTTAGGTCATCCTGGGATATATTTTTTTCCAAAGTTAGTAAGCTATACAAGTTGTTTAATTCTTTCTTTAAACATTCGAGCCAAAATTCTAAATCTTCTTCTTTTTTTGCCAACTCTTCATAATCCTTAAAAAGCTTGTCTAAGGTCTTATCTTTTGAGTGATTAACTAAGAGATTGTAGAATTTTAGAACCTGAGATGGATAAACTAAGGATGCTTTGATGATTTCCCTTTCCGCTTTCTCGATGGCTCTACCTAAGGCTACCTCTTCCTCTCTGGTAAGAAGAGGATGGTTTGCCACCTCCTTGAAATAAAGCGTAATAGAATCGTCAAGACCCTTTGTAGATTTTATTTCTTCCTCATCATTTAAAGCTTCTTCAATTGGTTCAACATCAAATTCATCAATAAATTGTTCATCCTCAAAAAGACACAATTTTCTCTGAGGCATCGCTGCCTCCTTAGGTAATTTTACAACTCTTCAATCTTAAAGTATGTTTTATTTGATATAAGTACTGTTCAATGCTTCCTTTCTCAAAAGATGCTTCACTATTTCCTAAACAATCTTTAATCCTTTCTATTTTTCGACGAACCCTTTCCTTCACGATAAAATGCAAAATCTGTTCAAATGCACACCCTTTGTCTTCAAAGGGCGGAGAGAAGAAAAGGTCGCTGTATATCTCCTGAAAGAAGGGGTCTAAGATTTCCTGCGGGTCAATTCCAGCTTCAAAGGCAGAAAGCAAAGTCTTTATAAATTCTGTGTAGGGGCTACCTTCATCTAAGATTTCTAAAAGACCCGCCTCCTTGAAAGTTTGAGCGTCCTTCGGATAGTTTACCAGATACTGAGCAATTATCCGGTAAGGATGAGAACGAAGCCCCTCCTCAACAGTTTCTCGATGATGATCGCTAACTATGCCTCTCTCTATCCCACTTGATAAAGCTTTGGCAACCTCTTGAGAGGGGATGTCAAAAAGGTTTGCTAAGAAGGAAATAAGCCTTTTCCTAAGGAATGGGTCTTTGCAGTCTTTAAACAGTTCCACAAGCTCCTCAAAGGCGGTCCTTGGCTTTGAAAGGACCTTCTCTTGATACTCTTTATGAATAAAATCTAAGGCATTCATGGTAAAGGGAGCTAAAAGAGCTTCAGGGGACGATTCTGCTTCTACTTTAGACCTAAAGAAACTATCTGGGTCTTCGCCCTCAGGAAGAACAACGCAGGTTGGGAGGATACCTTGAGAAATAAAAAGGGAGATGGCTCTAAGGGTTGCTTTTTTTCCTGCCTCGTCTCCGTCAAAAATTAAGGTTATTTCTTCAGCCAAGTTTTTGAGCTTAGAGACATGCCTTTCTGTAAGAGCGGTCCCACAGGTTGCAACTACATTATCTAAGCCTCTCTGCCATAGGGTCAAAAAATCAAAATAACCTTCCACAATGTATGCCTTCCCCTTTTGTTTAATCTGTCTTTTAGACTGAAACAAACCATAAAGGATTTCTGACTTTTTGAAGATTGGCGATTCTGGACTGTTTAAATACTTTGGTTCAACTCTTGGGTCTAAGGTTCTTCCGGCAAAGCCAACGCATTCTCCAGCCTCGTTAAAAATCGGGATGATTACTCTATCCCTAAAAAGGTCAATGTAACCTCCGTCTTCACCCCTTTTTATTAGACCAACCTCCTCAGCCTGCTTTAGCTCCCTTGCGTCAACTCTAAGTAAAGAGGATAAAATTCTACCGCTTGATGGAGCATAACCGAGCATGAACTCCTTGATGGTCTCCTCAGAGATACCTCTTTCTTTAAGGTAAGATCTTGCCTTTTCTGCTTCTTCGCTCCTTAAAAGCTGTGCGTGGTAGAACTTTGCAACCTTATAGTTTAATTCGGCTAAATTCTTTTCTTTTCTTTTCTGGGCAAGAAGGCTTTCGTCTACAGAAATTCCGCATCTTTCGGCAAGCTCAAGAATTGCTTGTTTAAAATCAAGCCCTTTTATCTTCATGTAAAAGGAGATAACATCGCCAGATGCTCCACAACCAAAGCATTTAAAAATACCTTTATCAGGGCTTACGGTAAAGGAAGGGGTCCTCTCTGAGTGAAAAGGGCAAAGACCTACATAGTTTTTACCAACCCTTTTAAGCTTTACATACTGGGAAATAAGGTCGAGAATATTAATCCTTGATTTAATCTCAGAATAAAGCTCTTCAAAGGGCATGGTCGAGTTTGGCACTAATTGAGTAATAACACGCCTTGGTAAAAGGTCAAGATTATGAAAAAATTCCCCTTGACCTAAGAATTAAGACTTGATATCATAGTTTTTTTAGGAGCTTTAAAAAGTCGAAATGACAAAACTGGAGGTTAGGCATGGAGGTAAAAAGGTCCCTCGTAAATCGGATTCAAAAATATTTCTTCCTCTCCTTTGCCCTTTTTCTTGCACTTTCTTTGATTACTTACTATGTCTCAACACGTTGGGTTTTTGAAAAACAAACTACCAGCTTGATGAAAAACTTTGAGGATGCCATTTCAGGTTTTCTAAAACAAAAAGAGTCTGAACTTTTAACCTACACCTTAGTTTTAGCAAACAATGATCGTATTCAGAACATCTACCTTTCCTTAGCTAAGGAAGCAGGAACACTAACGAACGTCAACGAATCAAACAGAGCAATCTTTGAAAAGTATGGAAGGGAGCTAAGAGCTGTGTATGAAGCCTTGGTAAAAGGGACAAATATCGCTCAGTACAATGTTCATTTTCATCTACCACAGGCTCGCTCCTTTGTTAGGACTTGGCTTAAGCCTGGGATGGATATTAGGCTTGATGAGCTATCAGGATTTAGAAAAACCATCGTCTCAGCCCAAAATTCAAAAAAACCAGTCCTCGGCTTTGAAGCCGGGCGTTTTGAGATTACTTTTAGGAGCGTTGTACCTATCCTCTCTAAGGAGGGTGAGCTCCTCGGTTCACTTGAGCTTGCCTACCCTGTAGACCGTATGATGGAAGATTTTGCTCAAACCTTTAAACAAGCTGACCGATATGTCATAGTCTTTAACAAAGAGTATGAAAAAATCTTTGATAAAAAGTTCATTGAAGAGGGCAAAGTTAAGGTCCTTCCTCAGGGGATAATC
>CAZJUD010000161.1:0-2406 GCA_964549125.1 uncultured Caldimicrobium sp. | reverse complement strand
CGTGAGGAAGCCGAGAAAGCTCAGTAAACTCAAGGCTCACATGGTCCTCCCTCAACATCTCACCCGCTTGAAGAGGCTTAACAACAATCGGGACCTTTTTCAAGACTTCTACAAAGCCCCAAAGCCTTATACTTTGGGGATTGCCGTTTGCTCCAGTGTAGGTCAAGATGGCTGTGTTTGAGCCTGGACGAGGAGCGGTAATCCAGTCAAGGCGATAGGGCTGGTTGCGCTTTAGCTCATAAGTCCTTGGTTCAACCCGGAAGGTTCTAAGCCGCACTTCATCATCTTTTAAACCAAGCCTTACCTTAAACTCCTTGAGAAAAATACCTTTAAGCTCTTCTTCTGAAATTAGGGTCGTATAGCCAAGCTTTAGGCTAACCATTAAAGAAAGGATGGCCAAACCAAGGCAAAGGATTAACCCTGTAAGCCTAAGTCTTACCATGCCTTACCTCTTTAGCCCGTTTGCTATTTCAAGGAGCTGGTCTGCTGTGATTACTGCCTTAGAGTTAGACTCGTAAGCCCTCTGAGTGATGATCATCTTTACCATTTCCTCTACTACATCAACGTTTGACATCTCAAGGTAGCCTTGGGCAATGGTACCAAATCCGTTCTGACCGGGGTTTCCTTCAATGACATCTCCAGCAGCTGGCGTGGCTTTAAAGAGGTTCCTTCCCACAGCATAAAGTCCTGCCGGATTAGGAAAATCGTAGAGTAAAAGCTGAGCCTGAGCTAAGACCTCACCAGTTCCGGATAGGGCGGTGATGACTCCGTCAGGCGTTACTTCAATCCTTGCGGTTCCTGTAGGAACTGCAAACTCTGGCTGAAGCCGAGCTCCGTCTGGTGTTACGATGTAGCCATCCCGGTCAAGCTTAAAATTCCCAGCTCGTGTGTAGTACTCCTCTCCCCCCATGAGCACCTTAAAAAAACCCCTCCCTTCGATGGCAAAGTCAAGCTCCTGGTTTGTCAGTTGATACTCTCCTTGGGTGAAGAGCTTTGTTATGGCTACTGGTCTTACCCCAAGCCCTACCTGCATGCCAACCGGGACCTGAACCCCATCTGCAGTCAAGGCACCAGCAAGCTTTAAGTTTTGATAGAAAAGGTCCTCAAACTCCGTTCGGCTTTTTTTAAAGCCAGGAGTAGTGACGTTTGACAGGTTGTTGGCAATAGTGTCAAGCTGAAGCTGTTGCCCCTGCATTCCTGTTGCAGCACTCCAAAGAGACCGGATCATACTCTACCTCCCTGTAGCGGTATTTAGTCTTTCGGTAGCCTCATCATAAGCTCTTATGCTCCTTTGCACAGCTTCAAAAGCCCTATGGATCTCAATGAGAGAAACCATCTCCCGTATGACCTCAACGTTTGCCTTCTCTACAAATCCCTGCTTAATTTCATAGTTTATCGCCATCATCTCCTGGGCTCCTTCGCTCACATAGAGGTTTTCTCCAACCTTTTTAAGCTTGGTTAGGTCATCAAAGGTTACCACATCAAGACGTGCAATTTCTGTGCCATCTATGGAAAGCAACCCATCGGGAGAGACTTGAAGTTTTAAGTCTTCCATAGTAACAAGCCCACCGACAGCCATTCCTGGGTCAAGAATAACAGGAGCTCCGTTAGCAAGCACAGGATAGCCCTGGGGTGTAACAAGCCGTCTCTGACTATCAATGGTAAAGTTCCCTGCCCTGGTGTAAGCAATGCCCTGGGGGGTCTCCACCTTAAAAAAGCCTTCGCCTACAATGGCAAAATGAAGGGGAGAGCCTGTGTGCTCAAGAACCCCTTGAGTCTCCCGCAAGAAAGGCACTGTCTCTTTGAAGGCTTTGCGATACCTTGGTCCAATCTTTCTCATCAATACTTCATGGAAAGCAAGACCGTCTGCCTTATAACCAGGTGTGTCAACGTTTGCTAAGTTGTTTGCCGTAGCAGTCAAGCGCCTGTCAAGAAGTTGAGCTGCCTCTAAAGCTTCAAGCAAACCAACCTGAGGATTAATCCGAATGCTTGCCATCCCAAGCCTCCTACAAATCCTACAAATTTTATTCAAAAATCGTGCCCAAACTGTATGTGAAAGGAGTTTGTAGGAGTTTTCTTACTTAGCCTGGTTTTAGCGGAAAAAATTTCCCGGTCTCAAGAAAGGGAAAATTTTTCATCGAGTGTTTAAAGGAACGAACTTGGCTAAAACATAGCAGGCAAAGATTTTTTTCTTGTCAACATTTTGACAAAGCTCAGTAAAGATGTTTGATGGCCCTTTGGACATAGGGGGAGAGCTTTTGGGCTTTCGGCATCAGGGTGACAGGTAGGGCGTTGCCCTGAGGCGTAGCCGAGGGACCGCAGGGGAGAGGGGGTCTTCCTCGCGCCGGGCCTCGGGCAGGGGGGAGGAGGGGGGGGGGGGTGCGGGGCGGGGGGGGGGGGGGGGGA
>CAZJUD010000160.1:0-18512 GCA_964549125.1 uncultured Caldimicrobium sp. | reverse complement strand
TTTTTTAATATTTTTTTTTACCCTCCTTGTCAAGATTGAATTTTTAGCCTTTTTTTTAAATTGGTGACTTTTTCTCTATTTTTGAAGAATTTTCCCTCATTTTTATAAGGAAATAAAATTAGGCTTGATGAAGGATGATTTCGATGTCCTCATCCAGAGGAAAGACCCTTATTTTACCTTCGAAGGCAAGAAAAAGAATGGCTAAAAATAGGTAGACCACCGTTAAAATACCCCTTTCAAAGTATTCCAACACCTGGTTAAAAGTCGCTTTGCCCCTTTTTAGAAGCAACCCCTCTACCCTTTCCAGGTAGTATGAAATATCCTCCTCTGGGATCTCGGCATCAAAAACCTTTTTACTCTTTTCTCTTTCAAAAATCCTTAGCATAGGCTCAATAAGTTGAGCAAGCGTTAACCTTTCTTCTTCCATGTCTATGCCTTGAATCTTTGGCAAAAAAACTTTTTCCTCAAGGAGCCTTCCAACAGGCAAAGTAAAACTAAGGTCTCTTCTAAAATCAAGTAAAAGGCTCCCTGAGTGTTCCTCTTCTTGCACTTCTTCGTCAGGGTGAGGAAAATAAAATCTCAGTATAAGCTCGCTCTTTCTATACAGAGCAAGGGATAAAAAAATCAGAGATTCAAGAAACAGCAGGGCAAAATAACCCTTTGGGCTTCTTCGGTAGTTTTCTTCTAACTTTTGTAGGACCTTTGAAAGGCAAACCTCAAGAAGGTTCGCTTTAGCTATGCTTTCCAAGAGCATGCACCTTCTTGAAGCAGAGGTTCATAACAAATTTAACTCCAGCCCTCTCCGCAAGTTCCTTTGCTTCTTCGTTCACGATCCCCTCTTGAAGCCAAATCACCTTGGGCTTAAGCGCTAAAGCCTTCTCTACAATAGGCAATACCTCGCTTGGCTTGCGAAAGATTATGACAACGTCGGGATTAAAATCTTTCGGGACCTCTGATAAGTCCTTTATCGTCTTTACACCAAGGATCTCATCGTGGGCTGGATTGACAGGAATTACCTCAAAGCCTTGTTTCAAAAGATAATCCATGACGATGTAGCTTGGACGGTCGGGCTTTGGACTTGCCCCAACGATGATAAGCCTCTTATACTTTTTTGGTATTTCAAGCACCTCTGGAGGAACTTGAGAATAATCTGGAAGCGGGCACTCCATCATGGCTTCCCCCTTTAGCCTTAAATAGCAACGCTCACAATCTTTAAAAATTTTTCAGGGTCAAGGGATGCGCCCCCAACCAACACGCCGTCAACATTTGGCTCCTTGATAAGGTCTGCTATGTTTTCAGGGGTTACTGAGCCCCCATAAAGGATGGGAATGGCTTGAGCTAACTCCTTACCATACATGCTTGCTAAAAGGTCTCGTAGAAAGGAATGCACTTCTTCTGCCTGCTCAGGCGTTGCATTAACCCCTGTGCCAATAGCCCAAACCGGCTCATAGGCAATAATTAGCCTTCCCTCTTCTACCTTTTCAAGCTCCGAAAGTCCTTGCTTTAATTGTTCTGAAACTACTAAGAAGGTGTTCCCAAGCCTTCTTTCCTCTAAGGTTTCGCCAACGCAAAGTATAGGGGTTAGTCCCGCCTGATAAACACCCTTTACCCTCTTTTTTATAAGCTCGTTTGTTTCACCAAAAATGTGCCTTCTTTCTGAATGCCCAAGAATGACATATTCCACTCCGAGTTCCTTTAACATCAAGGGTGAGACCTCTCCGGTGTAGGCGCCCTTTTCAGCAAAGCAGGCGTTCTGAGCGCAAAGCTTAACCGGGCTTCCTTCAGTAAGCTTTCTTGCGAAGGCTAAGCTGGTAAAGGGGGGAGCGATACCTACTACTTTTCTACTAAGGTCTACCTTGGATATTTCTGGCAAAAACCTTTCAAAGTAGCTTCGTGTCTCAGATATTCCATGGTTCATCTTCCAATTACCTATAAAGTAGGCTATCTTTGCCATCTCCTTTCCCCCTCAGAAGTCTTAGACCTCCTCTAAAGCCTTGAGCCCAGGCAAGGTCTTTCCTTCTAAGTATTCAAGAAAGGCTCCCCCTGCCGTTGACACATAAGATAAAGAAGTGATTACTCCTGCCTTTCTTAGGGCAGCTATAGTGTCTCCACCTCCCGCTATGGTTAGGGCTTGAAGGCTTGCGATCTTTCTTGCGATGGCAATGGTGCCAAAGGCGTACTCATCCTTTTCAAAATAGCCAAGAGGCCCATTCCAAATCACAGTATGAGCACCCTCAAGGGCTGCGGAAAAGAGGGCAACCGTCTCCTCTCCAATATCATAGATAACATCCCCTTCCTCTATGCTTAAAAGGTCTGCCTCATAGATTTCTCCATCCCTTTCTACCACCACATCAACCGGTAGATAGATCTTTACCTCAAGCTCCTTAGCTGAGCGAATAATATCCTTGGCTATTTCTCGATATTCCTCTTCAACAAGGCTTTTACCCACATTATAGCCAAGGGCAGAAAGAAAAGTGTTAGCCATGGCACCGCCGATTAAGAGCTTATCAATGCGAGGTAAAAGGTTCTTCAGAACCCCGATCTTGGTTGAAACCTTGCTTCCCCCAACGATGGCATAAAGCGGTCTTTCGGGCTTCCCAATAACCTTAGACAGGTATTTTAGCTCCTTCTCAAGCTGGAAACCCATACCCTTTTCTTTTACATAGCTTGGGACACCTACAACAGAGGCATGAGCCCTGTGACATACCGAAAAGGCATCGTTAACGTAAACATCAGCCATCCTTGCCAAAGCCTTTACAAATTCAGGGTCGTTCTTGGTTTCGCCTTCGTAAAACCTTACATTTTCAAGTAATAAAACTTCTCCTTCCTTCATCTCAGCCAAAGCTCTATCTGCCTCCTCCCCAAGATAATCCTCTAAAAATTTAACCTCTGTCTTCAATACACCCTTTAAGTATTCATACACAGGCTTCAAAGATAGCTCTGGAACACGCTTACCTTTTGGTCTGCCAAGATGGGAACAAAGGATTACCTTTCCACCTGCCTTAATGGCATAATCAATAGTTGGTAAGCTTTCTACAATCCTTGTATCATCCATTATCTTTCCGTCTTCAATGGGGACGTTAAAGTCTACTCGAATGAAGACCTTCTTACCTCTTAAATCAAGCTCTCTAAGGGTTTTCATGGTATCCCTCCTTTTGGTTTTGTGTTTATATATTGCTTAACCTTTTTAGAAGATTAGCAAGCTCTATGGCTGCAAGGGCTGCCTCTGCCCCTTTATTACCCGCCTTAGTGCCTGCCCTTTCAATTGCCTGTTCAATGGTATCAGTAGTCAATATACCAAATATAACCGGGACTTCAGTCTCAAGCATAACCTGAGCAACGCCCTTTGAAGCCTCGCTTGCTACATATTCAAAATGCGGGGTTGCTCCTCTTATGATGGCCCCAAGACAGATGACGGCGTCAAAGCTTTTTGTGCTGGCAAGCCTCTTAGCCACAAGGGGTATCTCAAAGGCACCAGGCACCCATACCACATGAATGTCCTCTTCAGCAACCTGATGCCTCTTTAACACATCTAAGGCTCCCTCAAGTAGCCTTTGAGTTATAAAAACATTAAACCGGCTTACAACGATTCCTATCCTTAACCCCCTTCCGTCAAACATTCCTTCATAAACTTTACAGTTCTGCATTCCTCTTTACCTCCTTTCCTGTGCCTTATTTTCGTAGTAAATGAAAATCTTTTCACCCTCTTTTATGTAGCCAAGCCTTCTTCGAATTAGCTCTTCGTAGTTAGATTCACTGCTTTGGAGTTCTTTGATCTCCTGACGCATCTTTTCATTCTTGATCTTCAGGTCCTCCATCTCTTTTAGTTCCTTCTTTATCCGCCAACTTAAATAAAAATACATCGAAGTCGTCAACAGGATTAAGAGCAAGATCCCAAACAAAAAAAGCCTTCTAATTTTTTTCCTCTTTTTCTTAGGTTTAGGTTTAATGATGATGGGCTTTGCTAAGGACATCAAATAAAATTATAGCAAAGGCTAAAGAAAAAAATAGGGGAAATTTTTATACATTTTCTTATAAAGTAAAAGGAAACTTCTTTAGCAAAACGCCGCTTATTCCTACCCTTTGGGGCAGAAATGGTATAAAAATTAAGCTAAGTGAGATCAAATGTACAGTTCTCAGAATAAAAGCCCTCGGCTTACGCCGAGGGGCAAAAAAGAAAGGACAGTTTTATGGATTGTGAATTTTAAAAACTTTCTTTAATTATCAATCTCTGATGGTTTCCAGACTTCGTAGACCTTACCGGCAAGCTCAGCGCTTGGCTTAAGGGTCTTTTTACCGGGTTTCCAGGATGCGGGGCAGGCTTCTGCTCCACCGGTAGCCCTTACATGCTGGCAAGCCTGGATTAATCTTAAGATTTCCTCCATGTTTCTTCCAATGGGTAAGTAGTTTACGATGGAAAACTGAAGGACACCGTCTGGGTCGATAAGGAAGGTCCCACGGAGGTTAACTCCTGCATTCTCATCATAAACCCCGTAAAGGGTTCCGATTTTCCCGCCCAAGTCAGAAGCCATTGGATAGGGGAAACCACCAGGGATAAGCTTTGAGAGCTCTACTTCCTGCCAAACTTTATGAACAAACACCGTATCAATGCTTATAGCGATAACCTGCACGTTAAGCTTCTCAAGCTCATCCTTGTATTTAGCAACATCTACAAGCTCTGTAGGACAAACAAAGGTAAAGTCTGCCGGATAGAAAAAAAGCATGACCCATTTGCCTTTGTAATCAGAAAGGGAAATGTCTTTAATCTCGCCATTTGGGAAATAAGCTTGTGTCTTAAACTCCGGTGCAGCAAGTCCTGGTCTTACGCACATAGCCAACCTCCTTTTAAAAATTTTTATTCTAAATATAATCTACTTTTGTAAAGTTTCAAGGGATATTCTAAAATATTTTGATAAAGTTCCCGCTTTGCCCTGCCGGGCGGCAGCGCGACCCCATCAAGTAGACCCCTCCCTTCTGTTTAGTGACATGAAGAAAAAAACATCCAAACTTATGCAGAGTTAGCCTAAAAACATCTATAAAATAGCCTCTTACTGGGTTGACATATTTTTCTTTTAAAGGGTATAATTTTTAAACAAACCATGAATTCTGTTCTTAAAATTATTGGTCTTTTAACCCTAAGTTTTTTAATCTTTCTTGGTGTGATAGCTCTTGTTTTTTTTCTTTATCTTAAGATAAGCCTACCAAGCATTGCAAAGCTTAAAAATTATCAGCCAAAGCAAACAAACCTTATCCTGGATTATCAGGACAGGATAGTTGGCTATCTCGGAGAAGAAAGAAGGATCTATGTTCCTATAAACAGGATCCCACCGCATGTGATAAAAGCCTTTTTAGCGGCTGAGGACGCTAATTTCTACAAACATAAAGGTATAGATTTCTACAGCCTTATGAGGGCTCTCGTAAAAAACATCCTTTCCGGGAGAATTGTTCAGGGCGGAAGTACCATTACTCAACAGGTCACAAAATCTCTTCTTCTCACACCTGAACGAACCTTCTCAAGAAAGATCAAAGAGATGTTTTTAGCCTGGCAGATAGAGAAGCATCTAACGAAGGACGAGATCCTTAACATATACCTAAATCACATTTATCTCGGTGAAGGAGCATACGGAGTTGAGGCGGCAAGCTTAACCTACTTTGGCAAACACGTTTGGGAGCTCTCCATACCTGAAGCGGCAGTGCTTGCTGGTCTTCCCCCTTCTCCGGTTAGGTATAGCCCTTTAAACAATCCAACCTTAGCCTTGGAAAGAAGAAACTATGTCCTCCGGAGAATGGCTGAAGTAGGATTTATCACCGAAGACCAGCTAAACCGTTATCTGAAAGAGCCTCTTATCCTCAATCCAAAAAACGTAAACATACCAGCCTATACGGGGTATTTTATCGATGTTGTGAAGGCTGAGCTTGAGGAGATTATCCCAAAAGAAAGATTAGAACAAGGAGGTCTGAGGATTAAGCTAACTATGAATGTGGACTGGCAAAGGGTGGGGTACCTAAACCTTATAAATAAGCTAAAACAAATCTATTCAAATAGAAATCTTCCAGAGATAGCCGCCCTTTGCCTTGATAACCGCGATGGAGGAGTTCGGTTTCTGATAGGTGGAAAGGACTATCTTAACTCAACCTACAATAGGGCTGTATTAGGGAAGAGGCAACCTGGGTCAGCCTTTAAGCCTTTTATCTGGGCTCAGGCTTTGGAAAGTGAAGTTGTTACCCCAGATACTGTAATTCCGGATGAACCAATAATTCTACCTGGTGCAAACGCTGGTGAGGACTGGTCTCCAGGCAATTACGATGGTAAGTATTTAGGTCCTGTGAGCCTTAAGCAAGCCCTTGCTCAATCTCGGAACACCGTCTCGGTTCGCTTAGCTTTAATGCTTGGGACTGACCACTTGGTAGACCTGGTAAGAAAGATGGAATTTAAATTCCCCATGCCTATAAATTTAAGTATCGCCCTTGGTACTTATGAACTTACTCCTTTAGAGTTAACCACCGCTTACACCATCTTCCCCACCTTGGGAAATAAATTAAAACCCCGATTTATCGAAGCAATTTACGACCAGATCTACGGAGGAAAGCTTATCTATCAAAGTCAATCGGAAAGTAAGCCAGTATTTAGCCCTCAAACTATGAGCATAATGAACGATTTTCTGCAAGAGGTAGTCTGGTCTGGGACAGGAAGATGCGCCCTTGCCCTTGGGCTTCCTGTAGGTGCAAAAACAGGTACCACTCAAGAGTATAGAGATGCTTGGTTTATAGGTTTTACAGCTGACTACACCTGTGGAGTTTGGGTGGGCTATGACAAAGGCTCAACCCTTGGGAAAGGAGAGACAGGAGGGAAGATCGCCTGTCCCCTGTGGTTAAGTCTTATGCAGGGGACAAAGCATGAAGCTAAACCCCTACCGATTTATATTCCACCAGCAGACATTTTCTCAAATGGCACAACAAATGATACATCCGAGCAAAATAAAATTCTACTCCTCTTCTAAGGCTCCGTCCCACGCCGAGCTTCCTTTCTGTCATGCTGAGCGTTAGCGAACCATCTCCGAGGTCCTTCGGAGAGGTCCTTTGGTCGCTTATGTTCCATCAGGATGCAAGGTATACTTACGAGAATTTTGGGGGAGCCTTATTTTTGAACAGTCTTTCTTGACAAGGACTTAAGATTTAGGCTAAAATGTATCGTGTTTCAAAGTTACTTTCAATTATCTGTCGATGAAGTTTTAAAGGCTCTTCAAACTTCCCTTCAGGGCTTATCCACAGAGGAAGCTCAAAGAAGGCTAAAGGAATATGGAGCTAACGAGGTCGTAAGAGAAAAGAAGAAGTCTCCTCTTATTCTCTTTCTCTCGCAGTTCACTAACTTCTTAGTGGTTATTCTTATCGTAGCAGCCTTTATCTCAGCCTATCTTGGAGACTATGTTGAGAGCATAGCCATCTTTGCCATTGTCTTTATGGCTGGGGTTTTAGGCTTTGTGCAGGAGTACCGAGCAGAGAAGGCCTTAGAATCCTTGAAGGCCCTTTCAGCACCCACTGCTCGAGTAATAAGGGATGGGAAAGAACATGTCGTTCAAGCAAGGGAGATAGTCCCTGGTGATATAGTAGTTCTTTATGCTGGGGATAGAGTACCTGCAGATGGCCGTCTGATTGAGGCTATAAACCTTCGAGTAGATGAGTCTATCTTGACTGGTGAGTCTGTTCCTGTTGAGAAGAACGCCGACCCCATTCTTCAAGATAACCTTCCTGTTAGTGAAAGGTATAACATGGTCTTTTCTGGAACGGTTGTAGTTAACGGGCGGGGGCTAATGGTTGCTACGGCAACAGGTATGAACACCGAGTTTGGGAAGATTGCCCACATGCTTGGTGAGGTTGAGGAAAAGAAGACTCCCCTTCAAGTCAACCTTGATAGAACAAGCAAACTGATCGGTACTTTTGCTCTTATCCTTTGCGCTATCATCTCTGGGATTGGAATTGCAAGAGGCTACGATGTTCTTGAAATGTTCATCTGGGGCGTGGCTCTTGCTGTAGCCATCATCCCTGAAGCTTTGCCTGCAGTTGTCACCATAAGCTTAGCCCTTGGCGTGAGAAGAATGGTAAAAAGGCAGGCCCTTATTAGAAGGCTTCATGCCGTTGAGACCTTAGGCTGTGTCACCTACATCTGCTCAGACAAAACCGGAACTTTAACAAAGAACGAGATGACTGTTCAAAAGGTTTGGGTCGACAGAAAAATTATTGAAGTTACCGGTGTTGGATATTTCCCTGAAGGTGAGTTTAAGACTGACGGAAAGCCATTCCCTAAGGATGACGAGCATCTTCAGATGCTCCTTAAGGTAGCAGTTCTTTGTAACGACTCAGAACTTTTTTACTCCGAGGAAGACAAAAAATGGAAGGTAAAGGGAGACCCAACCGAGGGTGCTCTTGTGGTTGCGGCTAAAAAGGCAGGGCTTGATAAGATGGAGCTTGAAAGGCTCTATCCAAGGATCGATGAGATACCCTTTGATTCCGAAAGAAAGATGATGACCACAGTGCACAGCTTGGATGAGGAGACCCTTTTAATCTGTAGCAAAGGAGCTCCTGAAGTGATTCTTCACAAATCTTCGCATATCCTTCAGGAAGGGAAAATTTGTGAGCTAACCCAAGGTGAAAGGGAAGCAGTTTTAGAGGCCGCACAAAGTATGGCTAAGTCAGCCTTAAGGGTGATAGGAGTTGCCTATCGAATTCTGTCGAGGTCTTCCTATTCGGATTCTTCTTTAGAAAGCGGGCTAATCTTCTTAGGCTTGTTAGGCATGATCGACCCACCACGAGATGTGGCAAAGCCTGCCATACAAACCTGTAAGCAAGCTAATATTAAGCCAGTCATGATAACGGGAGACCATAAGATCACCGCAGAAGCTATAGCAAGGGAGCTTGGAATCCTAACTAACGGTGAAGTTATCTCAGGAGTTGAGCTTGAAGCCATGTCTGATGAAGAGCTTGAAAGGAGGGTTGAAAGGATAGAAGTTTATGCCAGAGTGAACCCGGCAAGTAAGCTTAGAATTGTTAAGGCTTTACAGAAGAGGGGGCATGTCGTTGCCATGACAGGCGATGGCGTAAACGATGCCCCAGCTCTTAAGCAAGCTGATATTGGCGTTGCCATGGGCATAACCGGTACCGAGGTTGCTAAAGAAGCTTCTGATATGATCCTTCTTGACGATAACTTTGCAACCATTGTTGCCGCCGTTGAAGAAGGAAGAACCATCTATGCCAACATCAGAAAATATTTAGTCTATCTTTTAACCGGAAATACCGGGACGGTGGTTGGATTAACATCAGCCCTTGTTGCAGGGCTTCCTGTTCCTCTCTCAGCAGTGCAGATACTTTTCATCAACCTTCTCATGGATGGGGCGCCAGCTGTAGCTTTAAGCGTAGAGCCCCCAGAGCCTGATGTCATGAAAAAGCCACCAAGGGACCCAAAGGAGAGCATCTTCAACCGCTATGCCTTAACATTCATCCCTCTTATGGGGCTCTGGATCGGTCTTTGTGCTTTATTCCTCTTTATCTATCAGCTAAAGACTGCTGACTTAGCCAAAGCCATGACCGTTTTCTTTGCAGGCATAATCTGTATGAGGCTTGCGAATGCCTTAAACTGCAGATCAGAAGACACATCCCTATTTAAGCTTGGGCTCTTCACAAATAAATGGCTTGTCATCGCTCTATTGTCATCCCTTACTTTAATGCTCCTTGCCATATATGTTCCTTTCCTTTCCAAAGTATTCAATACCGTCCCTCTTAGTTTTACCGATTGGCTGATGATAGGTGCTTTAGCCCTATCAGTCATAATTCTTGACGAAATCCACAAATTACTAAAAAATAAGCATAGGGTTGCGTAAGAGGTCTACACAAGAGAGCCGAAAAGCCTTAAATTATCTTAAAAGTTTGCTGAAAGCTCATAGGAAATGACCTCAGAACACATCTTTCTTGTTGAGGCTGAGGATATTGAGCAGTCCTTGTCTCAGGTAGTTAAATTTCTTTCAACCTATCAGCTTGTAAGATACGATAGATTTGAGGTTAAAAGGGAGAACATTATACCTATTTATAATGAAAGATTTTGGGATGTTTTAGAAGGGGCTTTGGAAAAAAATTATGAAATCTTGCATAGATTTATTGAAGATCTAAAATCTGAAGGTTATCAATTAATTGATGATTTAAGGACCTTGCCTCAGGGATATTTGAGCAAGCTCGTTCATCTTATCGCCCATTTCGTTGACGGTTTTTTTAGCGTAGATTCTTACTTTTATAACCTTATTGCGGCTTCTCATTTTATTAGCCATCAGCTTAGAATGCACATTCTTCAGACCCGGAAAAATTTTTATTTAGTCCAAGCTACGGGTTACTTTGTGGAAAAAATCGAGCCCTTTGAAGTGCTATCGCCTAAAAAATTTTTTTAATTTTAAAATATCAGCAGTTTTATATAAACTTTCGGATTGAATTTACCAAAGAAGCAAGAATTTTTAATCTCTTTGGTGATGTTATAGAAAAAGCTTTTCTGTCAAAACAAGGATTGCTTTAATCACACCCTAATTTTTTTGGATCCATTTAGGGAAGATTAACGCAAATGTCCATCTCTATAAGTTTTATGGGAGTAATCCCTAATGATGCTAATTCGATAGCCTTGAAAAAAACACATAAAAGTTTATATTTTTAATAAAAAAACTTTTGAGGAGGCGCAAGATGAAAAAGCTATTTGCTTTTGTAGGTGGAGTGCTTCTTATGGTTAACACAGCTTTTGCCTACGATACTGAGCTTGCTAAAAGATTTGACGGAATGTTTTCTCAGATGACACCTGAGGTCATTAAACAACGACCCTGTGAAATCGACTCTAAAAAGCTTTTTGAAATGATTAAAAATAAAGAACCTTTTGTATTCTTAGATATTAGAACTCAAGAAGAAATGTCTATTACTGGAATAACTTGGAAGGATACTTTGAGGATCCCTATGCACGAGTTATTTAAAGAGGAAAATTTAAAGAAGTTACCTAAGGATAAAAAGATTATAGTAGTTTGTCATACTGGGACAAGGGCAGCAGCAGCTGCCTTGGCTCTAAGAGCTGTTGGATTCATGAATGCTTATATCTATAAAGGTGGTATAGCTGCGCTAGCAAAAGATGTAGGAAGAAATATCATAGGTGATTACTAATTTTTCTTAAGGGATGACCTTTAGGTCATCCCCTCTTTTAACCTTTTTAAAGCAAGATACGCAGCTTTGTTTTCAGCTTCCTTTTTAGACCTTCCCTTTGCCTTGGCAAGCACTTCATCTCCAACCTTAACCGCAACCTCTATCAAAGGTTTGTGTGAAGGTCCGATTATGGATAAAACATTGTAGGTCGGTGTGATTCCTTTCTCTTTTTGCAAGTATTCCTGAAGTTTTGTTTTATAGTCAACAATTCTTTTTATGCATAGCCCTCGAAGATAAGGTTTTAACCAATCTTCAAGAAGCTTACAGGTTCTTTCAAATCCTAATTCAAGGAATATAGCTCCGATTAAAGCTTCAAGCGCCCTTGCGGAGATGTTTTTGAGGCTTCTTTCATCGAGCTTTCTTTCCCGGTCTCCAAGAAGTAAATAGTTGATGAGGTTCAGCTTTTCGGCAATCCTACTTAACCTTTCCTTGCAGACAAGGTAGGCACGTTTACGCGTTAAATCCCCCTCTTTGTCCTCAGGGAATTTAGCGTAAAGAAGTTGAGATACGCAGAGGTTGAGGACCGCATCCCCTAAAAATTCAAGCCTTTCATTATCAACGATGTTTGGGTCTTTTTTCCTTAGCCGATAGGAGCTATGCGTTAAGGCAGTCCTAAGAAGTGACTTATCTTTAAAGGTAAGACCAAGCTTTTCTTCGAGTTCCTGAAGGTTCTCTGTCACCCTTATTTAGCTACAAGAAAGCCTTCCCTAAACCTTTCCTTTTTTAACCTATCTGCATGCTTAAAGGCTAAATACAAGTCCTCTCCCAAAAAGACTTGCACCCGATAGATTAAGCCGAGTTGAGGATGCTCAAAGGGAACGATTTCTACTCGCGTAAAATCCCTTTCAAGCTCTTCCTTATACCTTAAAGCGTTAGTATAGTTTTTGAAAGCTCCTACCTGAAGAAAGAATTCGCTAAAACGAAGGTTGGGCTGATTTTTATAAACGTAAACTCCCTTTGATAGCTCTGCTTCGCTAAGGGCAGTGATCTTAACTCTTGCCGTTCCTTTTCCTACTATCCCTAAGGCTAAAGCGCTTGCATAGCTTAAGTCAATGCACCTATCCCCTACGAAGGGTCCACGGTCGTTTATGCGAACTACAAGCTCTTTTCCGTTTTCTAAATTTTTAACTAAAACATAAGTGCCAATGGGCAGAATCTTATGGGCTGCTGTGTACTCATACATGTTGTAGATCTCTCCACTTGCCGCCTGTCTTCCGTGGAAGCCTGGCCCATACCAAGAGGCAGTGCATACCTCCTCGTAGCCCTCAGCTGACGGTAGAGGATAATAAACTTTTCCATCTACCATATAGGGCTTCATCCAGCCAGGAACCTTTTGCGGAACATTATCCTTGGCAACGGGAGGAGGTGTGTAACTCAGGGGCTCTCTCGGTGGTCTTGCGCAGGAAAAAAGTAAAAGACTTAATAAAACTAATAAGGGAAGATAAGTCTTCATCTTTGCAGTATTTCAGCAACCTTTTTGGCAAAGTAGGTGATTATAAGGTCAGCTCCTGCCCTTTTAATTCCGATAAGGCTCTCCATCAAAATCCTTTCTTCATCAAGATAGCCAAGTTGGGAAGCTGCTTTGATCATAGAGTATTCTCCGCTAACCTGATAGGCTGCTATGGGATGGTAAAAGTTGTCCCTAAGCATCCTTATGATGTCAAGATAGGGCATTGCTGGCTTCACCATAATTATATCGGCACCTTCTTGAACATCTAAAGTAGCTTCCCTCATAGCTTCTCTGGCATTGCCAGGGTCCATTTGATAGGACCTTCTATCTCCGAACTTCGGAGCTGATTCTGCAGCATCCCTAAAGGGTCCGTAGAAGCTTGAACAGTATTTCACGGAGTAACTCATGATGGCTGTTTGAGTAAAACCAGCTTCATCCAAAGCCTCTCTTATGGCTGAAACCATACCGTCCATCATACCTGAAGGAGCAACGATATCCGCACCTGCCTTGGCATGAGAAACCGCAACCTTAGCGATAATCTCAAGCGTCTCATCGTTATCTACTTCAACTGATGATTGTCCCTTTTTTACAATGCCACAATGCCCGTGGGAAGTATACTCACAAAGACATACATCAGTTATCACTACAAGCTCTGGGAACTTTTCCTTGATCGCTTTTACCGCCCTTTGGATTATGCCTTCCTTAACAAAGGCAGAGGTTCCTACTTCATCCTTTTTGTCGGGCACACCAAAAAGAAGGATGGCTTTAATCCCAAGGTCAACCGCTGACTTTATCTCCTCCAAAACTTTGTCGATAGAAAAGCGATAGACATCAGGCATGGTCTTTATCTCTTCCTTTATTCCCCTTCCTTCTACGATAAAAAGAGGATAGATTAAGTCGTTTACGGAAAGAGAGGTTTCTCTAACTAAATCCCTTATGGCTTGAGTCCTTCTTAGCCTTCTTGCTCGGTATTCTGGGAACATCATACCCTCTTCCCCCCTAAAGGTTTAGGTTGATAAAGCCTTCTTTATAAGCTCATACAGAGCCTTCAAGTCTTCTTTATAGTTTTGAGTAAGGTGGACCATGATGACCGGTTTTTTCCTTTCTTCAAGGGCTCTAAAATCACCGCAAGCCTGAGCAAACATCTGGTCCCAGAAAGTGTATCCTTCACCAGGAATAACCTGACCTTCCCTTCTTCCTCGGTAAGTCAAGATGATAAACCTGCTTAGGGGTGGACCACCCTTAAAAAGCTGCCCAGTTGAATGAAGATACCGAGGTCCGAAACCAAAGACAGTGGCGCAGTTCTTCTTTTCCCTAATCAAAGTTCGGATATCCCGAATTAGGTCCTCTACTTCGTCGTCAATAGGGAGGTAGGCAAGGATACCAACGTAGATCCAAGGTGCAAAATCTGAAAAGAGCTTTTTTAATAGGGCGGTAATTCTTGGATATTCAATGCTTACCGTTTTATCGTAATAAAAGCCGAGACCTGTTGCCTCATCAAGATAAAATTCAATCCCAAAGTCTCCTGTAGTCTTAAAGTTTTCTAAAAAGTCTTTTGTCTTTTGCTTAGTTAAAACAACATCTGGCTCATCAAAGGGATTAACACTCAAAAGATATCCTGATATTGCGGTAGCTAACATCCAGCGAAAGGCTTCCCCAAAAACCTCATACCGCTCATCAAGAACGAAGGTCTTAATCGGGAAACCCTCTTCCTTTAGGTCCTGAATAAGCCTTTGATAGATCCTTTCTCTGCCCCTTAAGGTTAAGTAGATAAAGGCTCTGTCCGTGGCGTAAACCGTGGGAGAACCGGGTGATTCGCCAACAACCGGAACAATCCCCGTCCCATCCTTACCAAGCGATTCTGCAATCAACTGTTCAATCCAGAGCACAAAGGGTTTAAGAATGGGGTCAACGATGAAGGTAAGCTTGTCTTCTCCCCTTATGTAGTGCTCAACCAAATACTCCGCTAAGGTGCTGGCAAGATTGTAACCCCAGGATATGCTTGGCTCGCAGGCAGTATACATTTCTTTGGCGTAATGCAGAGCTTTATCTAAGTCAAGCCCAAGCAAAGCAGCTGGCAAAAACCCAACTTCTGTTAAGGCAGCATACCGTCCACCGATGTCTGATGGGTGATGAAAGACCTTTAAAAAAGAGAGCTCCTTTGCCA
Source organism: uncultured Caldimicrobium sp. (assembly GCA_964549125.1). Lineage (GTDB taxonomy): Bacteria > Desulfobacterota > Thermodesulfobacteria > Thermodesulfobacteriales > Thermodesulfobacteriaceae > WYEG01. Next base: position 3,675 of record CAZJUD010000160.1, on the reverse strand, counting down.
AAGCCTCAAGGGGTGACCCAGGGTCTGTTAAAGCCACAAAATGCTCTCCCGGGTTGGAGAGAGCCTCTTCAGCTTTTTTCCAAAAATATTTGAAATGGGCTAAAGTCTCAATGGTTGTGCCAGACTTTGAAGCAATCACAAAGAGCGTGTCTTCTATGTTTAGTTTTTCAATTTCTTCTATGTTTTCTGGGGCGTTCGTGTCAAGAACAACAAGGTTTGGAAAGCCTTCTTTTGAAGCAAACATCTGAGAAAGGACATAGGGAAAGAGGGCAGACCCACCCATCCCGCACCAAACAACCTGCTTAAACTTTGCCCTTACCATTTCAGCAAAGCTTTTTAGCTCGGAAATCTTAGGTTCAATGTAACGATAGCCGTCAACCCAGCCCAGTCGATTTTTTACCTTCTCTACCACCTCAGGTGAAAGACTAAAAAGGGTAGGGTCTTTAGAAAAGAGCTTCTGCAAAATCTTATCTTTTTCCTCTTCAGAGAGTTTAGAGGGTCTTTTTATTATCCCCTTTTCTTCGTAGACCCAAAGAACCTGTTTAAAAGTGTCGGACATAGAAATTCTCCTAAGGAAAGTTTTTTATAAAAGATTATAACACGAGCTAATTTGCTGACAAATTCACTCTTGATAAAGTTTGGTTAGTATTGTGAAGTTCCCCTGAAATTTTTAAGTTTTCTTTTATAATAGTAATTACTCTATGTGGAGGATGGAGCTATGGCAAAGGTGTATACGATAAACGATGTATCTTTAATCCTTGGAGAAGCTGTAAAAGAGGTTTTGAAGCTCAACACCGGAAAGGAGGTAAAGCTTTCCCCTACAATTCAAAAGATAGGGAATGTTGCACTGAGACCAGACATTGCTGCCTTTTTAGATTTCTACGGGGATTACAATGGTCTTATCTGTTTGAATTTTAGCAAAGATGCTGCCTTAGAGCTCTGCAGTCTCCACTTTACAAACATGGGATTTTCTGAAGAGGAGCTACCTAAGGACCCTTTTTCCGATGAGGTTATAAACTTTATCGGAGAGATGACGAATCAGATAGCAGGTAATTTCCGAAAGAAGATGGAAGAAAAATTCGGACTTTCAGCAAGAAACCCTCAGCCTAAAGCCCTGCAGATAAGCCATACCATCCAGATGTTCATTGAGTCTGCTCTCAAATCAACCCAGTGCAGAAAGCTTTCCTTTTCAACCCCCTCTCATCATTCCTTTTACGCCGAGCTATCCCTTGAAAAAACAGAGTTTATCTTGATGGAAAAGGTTTTAGCCGAAGAGAAGAAGGAAGAAAGCGTGGATGACCTTCTTTCTAAATTTTTCTAAAGAATGGACGAGAGATTTGTTAAACCGAGGCTTGTCTTCAGCAGATGCTTTTATGAAAGGACCCGCTACGATGGTGGTGAAATAAAAGATGAAATCATCGAACGATTAAAGCCTTTCGTAGAGGCAATTCTTGTTTGCCCTGAGGTTGAAATCGGGCTTTCAATCCCCCGTCCAAGGGTTCACATAGTTTTAGAAAGACACACCTCCGAAAAAAGGCTTATTCAAGAGGGCACAGGGATCGACTTGACAGAGAGGATGAGAAATTTTTGTAAAGCCTACCTTGATAACCTTCCCAAAGTAGACGGGTTTATCCTCAAGGCAAAGTCGCCTTCTTGCGGGCTTGGGCAAGCTAAATACTACCGGGAAGGAAGGATTGCTGGGAAAACTTACGGCTTTTTCGCAGAAGAGGTAAGAAAGCTTTATCCCTACCATCCTGCCATAGATGAAGGAAGGCTCAAAGATAGGGACCTAAGGGAACACTTCCTCACCCAAATCTTTTCCTTGGCTGAGCTTAGGCACTTAATTGCAAACCCTTCCTCAAAGGGCTTGGTAGAATTTCACACTAAGCATAAATACCTACTTTTAGCGATAAGCCAAAGGGAGCTCCAAAATCTTGGACGCCTTGTAGCTTCGGGAAATATTTCCTTTGAAGAAAAGCTGAAGCAGTATGAGAAGGGCTTCCGTGTTGCCCTTTCTAAAAGAGGTACAAGAAAAAGGCACTACAACGCCCTTCTTCACATTATTGGCCACTTTTCAAAAAGACTAAACCGGGGGGAGAAAATCTATCTGCATCATGTCCTCGAAAAGTTTAAAAAGGGGGTCTTACCCCTCTGGTTTGTAAGAGAAATGCTAAAAACTTATGCCCTAAGGTTTGAATTGGACTATCTTCTGAAACAAAGCTATCTCTACCCTTTTCCAGAAGAGTTAGCTTTTTAAGGGACAACATCGGTCAAGAGGTTTAACCAACCATAAGGATAGTATAAAGATTCTTCAGGGATATTGTTTATAAAGAGAGCCTCTTTAACCAAGGGTAAAAGCTCCTTTGTGATAGAAACTAAATCTTGGGTTAGCAGGCAGTATTGTTTTGCCCTTTCAGGGGATGTTTTTATCAAGACTGGACATCTACCGCCGCAGAAAAATTCAGCAGGACAGGCTTTACAGCCTAACCAATCCCGGTAAGAAACAAGATGCCTTAGCCTTTCCTTGAGCTCTTCATTACTGTTTTTCCTTAGATTGCCCTTTGAAAAATCGGCAAGGATTATATCTTCGCCCATGTCTACGCAGGGTAAAACTTTACCGGCAAGGATGTCAAAGTTTCTAAGTTTTTCCACTCCACAGCCTGTTTGTCCTCGGCGTATCCCTTTTAGACTAAAATAGATTAGTTCAGCAAGAGGTAAAATGGATAGGACTTCCCCTTTGCTAAGGTATAGGAGAAAGACTTCCAAAAGATGCCTTAGATCCTCTTGATAGTGCTTTCTAAAAGTTTGGAGGTCTTTTATCGGTTTATCAAGCTCAATCAGATGCCAGAAGAAGAAATCACAAAGCTTAGCCTGATAGAGTTTTAAAAATTCATCAACGCAGTCTTTAAGCCTCATTCCCTCTCTGAGGGTTGACCACATGAGGACCTTGGTTTGCGAGGTCTTTTTCAGAATTTGTAAGTTTTTCTCTATTTTTTCTAAGGATGTCCCTTTGCGGTAGCGGTTGTGTTGCTCCTTTGTCCCGTCGATTGAAACAAAGAGAAAATCAAGTTCTCGGAAAAAATCTGGGTCTTGAGAAATGGCTTTATCTAAGAGCATGCCGTTTGTGTAGAGTATGAAGCGAAGGTCTTTATCCTTATGATTTGTCTTTACTTCCTTTGCTATGGACCGAACCCTATCAAAGACCAAGAGGGGCTCTCCACCGTAGAAGGCAACAAAGGTAGGAGCTCCGTTTGTTTGCCTAATAAGCCAATCTAAGGCTTGCAAGCTGGTTTGTTGGTCTTCTTCCCAGGATTTAGCAAAGACCTCTCTTTCTCCATAGATCAGACTGTTGAGGCATCCTTCGCATCTCGCATTGCACCTTCCAGTGACGGTAATATGAAAGACCCTCGGAAGCCCATCCCTTAGAAACTCATTCAATGCTATCATGGTAGTAGCCAAATCGCACTTTATACTATTTACATTAATTAATTTTCGCACCATGTCAAGATGTGAAGGGAGGTTGTTCGAAAAAATCTTGCGAAGATATCTTGCCATCTAAAGGTAGCATCAAGGACCTCTGAGACCCTTCGGCCTAACGGCCTCAGGGTGACAAAAAAGAGGCCCTTCGCTGATGCTCAGGGCGTCGGCTCAGGGCTTCGGCTCAGGGCGACATGG
>CAZJUD010000159.1:0-7360 GCA_964549125.1 uncultured Caldimicrobium sp. | reverse complement strand
ATTAAGGCTACGTAGGGGCGGGTGCGACGGACCCTGGTGAACCCCGCCAGGCCCGAAAGGGAGCAACGGTAGCCAGGCTCTCCGGGTGCTGCCCGTTTCCTACGTAGCCCCTAATTAAAAAGGGAGGCGTGAGGGGGCTGGTGCCCCTCCCGGGCTTCAAACCCGGTGCACCCCTAAAAGGGGTGGGTGGGTTCAATTCCCATACGCCTCCGCCATAAACAACATGAGAAATCTTTTTTTACTTTGGCTTCTCCTTTGGCTTGTCTTCTCTCCCCTTCCTCTTCAGGCTCTCATCTCCTTAGAAGAAGAGGAAAAGATAGGCAAGGAGGTCCTGCAAGAGGTTTCTCGGCAAACTGAATTAATTCAAGATCAAGAACTATTATACTACATAAACTCATTGGGGAGCTTTCTTCAAAAAAGGGGTGTTGGGTTTAGTCCCTTTAACTTTCAATTTTTTTTGATCAAAGATTCGGTTTTCAACGCCTTTTCCGTGCCAGGGGGATACATTTTTCTAAACAGCGGAATCTTTGACCCCCTTGAGACTGAGGATGAACTTGCGAGCATCCTGGGTCATGAAATGGCTCACAACTTGGCAAGGCATGTAGCAAAAAGGATAGAGATGGCAAAGAGGATGCAGATAGCAACTACGGCTGCAACCTTAGCGGCTATCCTTTTTGGTGGAGGAAAGGCTGGGGAGATAGTAGGCGTGACCTCGGCAGCCCTTGCTCAAACCAAGTTTCTTGCCTACAGCAGACAGGATGAAGAGGAAGCAGACCGAATAGGGTTTGAAATCATCACCAAAGCGGGGTTTAACCCTAATGCCATGGTTAGGGTTATGGAGAGGATGATAAAACTCTCAGACTTTGCCATCCAACTAAACTACAGGTACCTCCTCACCCATCCCCTCTCCCAGGAAAGGTATGTCTACCTAAGGAACCTTACGGAAAGGACTAAAAATCTCCCCCTGAAAGACCAGTACGTCTTTTCTCATGATGAGTTCTACTTTAAAAGGATAAAAGCCCGAGTTAAAGCCTTTAGCGAAGATCCAGCGGATCTTTTAGTAAAGCTTAGGGCTGAGCTAAGAGAAGCGGAGATTAAAGGAAGGGAGGACCCTTACCTTCGGTATATCTTTGCCTTAGTTCTTGCAAGGGCAAGGTTCTTTAAATCAGCAGAGGAAGAGATGCTAAGAGCCATAAAAGAGCTTCCGCAAAAGCCTTATTACCTTTTAGACCTTGCAGAGGTCTACTATCTCTCAGGAAACTATGCGCAAGCTTTAATCATCCTTCAGGATATTAAGATAGATGAAAGCTTGCCCATTGCCCAAATTTTAAACACTAAGGCAAAGTATCTTATGGCAAGGTGCCTTACTGAGACTGGTTATTTAGAAAAGGCTTATGAGCTTTTTCAGGAACTTTCTCAAGACAATCTGGTTAATCAAGACTACATCTTTTTTTACTACTTTGGTCTCCTTAGTTCAAGGCTTGATAAACAAGGAGAATCTCATTATTACTTTGCCAAGCACTATGAGCTAAAGGGCGACTTCCGGACCGCTTTATACCACTATAAAAAAGTCCTTTCTTTTTTGCCTAAGGATACTAAAATGTATAAAGAAGCGGAAGAAAAGGTAAAAAATCTATGAAGGGAAAAGGTAAAAACCTTAGATTTTTAACTAAGACCCTTTTACAAATTCTGATTGTAGTGGTTATATTTATAATAGAGGCAAGTTATGGAGGGCAAAAGATGAGATTATTTTCATCTGCCTTTAAAGATGGGGATAGAATTCCTTTAAAGTATGTAATGCCGTTAGCGGGTGGGCAAAACATTTCTCCACCATTAAACTGGGAGGGTGTGCCAAGCGAAGCCAAGTCTCTTATCCTTCTTTGTTATGACCCCCATCCTGTAGCCAAGAACTGGGTCCATTGGATAGTGATCAATATTCCACCTGAGGTAAAGGGTCTTTCTGAGGGTGCTTCAACCAAAGCCATGCCTAAGGGTGCGGTAGAACTTAAAAACTCCTTTGGTTTTGTGGGTTATGGTGGACCACAGCCTCCTCCTGGCACAGGGGATCATCCTTATGTCTTCGTCCTTTTTGCCCTTTCTCAGAAAACAGTAAGTCTTCCTGAGAAACCAAGCTATGAGCAGATCCTTTCCGCTATAAAACCTTATGTGATTGCTGAAGCTAAACTTACAGTATACTTTGGTAGGTAGGAGGGCGATGGAGGAAAGAGCAAAAACCAAGTTTTACAGGATAAAAGTAAGAAAACCATTTAAGGTTCCGACCTTTGAAAAGGTTGTTTGTCCCTATTGTAAGAATCAAGACGAGTTCTATGAGGTTGTAGAAAATGCAGCCCTTTATATTCATTACCTTCAGACTGAGGACGGAAGGCTTGAGCCTATTGAAGAAGAGCTTGAGCTTTATGGACCAAGTAAATTCTACTGTGGAAAGTGTCATGCCGACCTTACCTACTTTAGAAAAAAATTTTAGATGCGTCCTTACTATGTCATAAAGTCCCTTTCAAGCTTTTGGAAGTATTATCATGAACTAATTGCTGGTGATTTAATTTTTACTCGTCTTCCCTTAAAGAAGGAAGATTATCCGCTGTTTCTTGACCTAACGGAAAGGGGGATCCTTTCTTATCCCAGCTTTCTTTCCCATCTTTTAAGCCAATCAAAGTGCTTGCAGGCAGAAGTCTTAAGGGAATTTATGGTGCCTCATACTAAGGTAATCAGGGCGAAGGTAGACCTTTTAAACTACCTTCAACAAACCCAGCTTGAAGGGAAGGTCGTTGTCAAGAAGGATAGGGCAAACTGTGGGCTTGGTGTTCATCTTTTTCAAAGCCTTGAAGAGGTCTTCAACTTTGCCGGAACCCCTGTGCTTGAGTTTCCCTTTGTCATCCAACCCTTTTTTCAAAATTGGATAGACATTCGGGTAATCATCCTTGGAGACCTCTACGTTGAAGCTTATATTAGAGAAAATCAGACAAACTTTCGTCAAAATATATTTTTTGGGGGAAAGAGCAAGAGGTATGAGCTAACGCCAAAGGAGCTTGATTTTTGCTTTAGAGTAATGGAAAGGGGTAAATTCCCCCAAGCCCACCTTGACCTTACTTACATCAACGGAGAAGGACCTTTTCTTTCAGAGATAAACCTAAAGGGCGGAATAAAAGGGGCAAGGATTAGTCCAGCTGAATATGAAACGCTAAGCTCAGAGCTTGAAAAAAGGTTTTTTTCTAACTGGGCAAAGGATCATTCCCCTTATGTTATCCTATAGGTTTGTCTTTTAAGGTAAAGCCTTTAGGAAATAGTCTTTAACTATGCTATCCCAATCAAGCTTCCTTAGAATTGGTTCTATCCTTTGATAATGAAATAGCTTTTCTTCCTTTGTTTTTGGTATCAGTTCAAAGATCTTTTTTACCGTTTTGGCTAATATTGTATGCTCGAGCACTTCCCTTTGGTCTTCCTTTAAGTTCAACAGAAACTCTGAGGATAGGTCACGGGCAAAGCCGATAAAATCTACGGCAAAGAAGCTTTTCTCTTCAGGGAAAAGCCTTTTAAGGAAGTAGTAGACTCCGCATGATGTTGAAAGGACAGGGAAGCCTCCTCCAGGCAAGGTTTCGATATGGGCTATTCCAAAGGGCTCATAGATGGACATACCAAACTCGGCATCGCTTGCAAGTCTAAGGTCAATAGTATCGATATCCTCTGCAAATTCTTTGCCGCATTTCCTTTTAGAGATGCCGAATTGATTGATAAAAATACCCTTTATGGCTCGGGACTTTTCGTTGAATTTAGAGAGCCTCTCATAGATTTCAACTTCGTATCCGACAAGGTCAGGGTAGCCAACGCGATGGACGAAGGGCCAACCGTATTCCTCAACCATCTTTGTTATCACTTCAGGTGGTCTACCTTGAGGAAGTTCCGTTGCAAGAAGTATGTAAACCCCTTTTAGTCCCTTTTTTTCAAGCAGATGATCAAGATAAGTAAGGAGGATAAAGTCCCGCCAAATGCCCTTGCTCTTAACGAGACGACAAACATGGGTAAAAAGAAGGTCAACCCGTTCGCAGACTTTATTGGAAAGGCATTGCAAGACCTTTTCCTTAGCCTTAAAGGTTTCTTCGTTTAATCCATGGTCTACTGGAATGGCGTTGTATACAATCTTGATTTTTTCATTCTTTACCTCAGGACAAAGAAACTTGTACTCCTTGGCTACAAGGTCTCCTACCGCAAAGATGGCATCAAGGTGTTTGGCAAGCTTAACAAGGGCAGTTCTACCCCAGTCCATCTGAGAGCCAAAGATGTCTTCCAGGCTTTTTCCTTGAGGAAGAGCCTCTTCGAGGATGGGATAAAAGGTTAAGTCATGGCCAGGAATTTTTTCTACAATCCTTCGAACCGGTGCTACCTCATGGGCATAAAAGATGAGCTTATGCTTATCCGGGTTATATAGGGGCGATATTTTAAGACTTAAGAGAGAAGGTATACCCATGTATTCGTGGGCAAAGTGATAGAAGATTTTTGCATTAGGATAGAGAGCCTGAATAAGCTCCGGAAAGGGGATGCCAATCCGAAGATACTGCTCGTAATCCCAATCGTAGTCATATCTATCTGAAGTTAAGCCAAATTTTTCCCAAAGAAGATACTTGTGAGAGGTTACTACCTTAAAAGGCATATGAGTTATATCAACGAGGAGAACATCCACTGAGGTTGTTCTTTCAGGGATAAAGGGATGGCTTATCTTCCGTTTTCCGTATACTAAATTGACCCCATATTTTTCGCATATTGAAGAGAAGATTTTGCCAAAAGAGCCTGCGTCATACTTATGTATGTTTTCATAGAGCACAATACCATCTTTCCCTAAGGCTGTTGAGGGATGAACTGGTGGGGCAAAGAGGGGACCGTAGAAAAGGGTCTTATCAAAGAAAGACTGATAGGATGGGCTTGTTACTAATCCGTTTAAGACCTCTCCGATTCCCCCTATCTTAAATAACGCTTCATGGGTGACATGGATTGCTACTTTCATGGCTCAACCTCTACATACCTTCCCTTCTCCTTCACATAATCGATAAGCTTTGCATACATATTATCGTAAGCCAAGGTTTTTGCACAGCCAATAAGGATAAGCTTTCTCTTAGCTCTTGTTAGGGCAACGTTTAACCTTCTATAGTCCTTGAGAAAGCCTATCTCACCTTTTGGGTTTGCTCGAACAAAGCTAAGGATTATCACCTCCTTTTCCCTTCCTTGAAAACCATCAACTGTATTAGCCTCAACCTTGAGCTCCCTTTTAAGCAGAAGATGCTTGATAAGCCTTAGCTGTCCTGCGTAAGGGGTAATGATTCCCATCTCTTTTCCATCTAAGCCCATTCTTAAGAGCTCATCTGCAAGGCTTACTGCAAGTTCAGCCTCCATAGGGTTTTCATAAGAGGTTGTCCCGCTTGGCTGGTATTCCTTGGGGTCAGCCCTTGAGGTATCCACAAAAACCAAAGGTATGGTTGGGTCTAAAATTTCAGCGTATCTCTGGGGTTGAGAAATCCCAAGGTCAGAAAGGGTGTGATGGGAAACTGAGGTATCGGCAATAAGCTTCCCCTCATAGAAGTTCTCGTTTGAAAAGCCCATGATAGTTTCATGCATGCGATACTGAATAAGGAGCATGGAAGAAAGGCTTGGATAATCGCGAATCAACCTTTCAAAAAGGGTTTGTTCAAGCTCCTTAGCTTTCTCGCTGTGGATCACAGGGGGAAGTTGTTTGTGGTCCCCTGCTATGATAAACCTTTTTGCCCGAAGGATGGGGATAAGGGTTGAGGGTTCAATCTGCTGGCTACCTTCATCGATTACCGCAACGTCAAACTCAAAGCCTTGCAAAAAATCGGAAGCAACCATGGAGTTTGTAGAAAGAACAACCTCTGCCAAATTTATGAGATTTTTTATGATTTCAGACTCCTTCGCCTTGTAGGTAGATATAGCTTTCGTTATTTCTCGATTTATTTCAATCCATCTTGCCATGGACTGGATTAGCTCTCTTGATAATCCTCTTAAGCCCCTTTTCTCCTTAGCAAGTCTTATTATCTCCTCATCAGTCAAACCCCTCCTTAAGCTGGGAATAGGCTTTTCATACCTGTCTCTTTCCTCAATTTTTTTCTTAATCCTATCCCAGAAGTTGGCTAAGCCCAGTCTTTCAACCTCCTTTTCAAGCTGAGCAAAGATGGAGTAGCTTTCGAGGTCTTCAAGGATCCTTGCTGGATGTCCAATCCTTACTACCCTAATCGGTCCATAGGGTAAGAGCTTTTGCAGAAGATTATCTACTGCAACGTTTGTGTCTGCAGTGGCTAAAACTTTATAACCTTTCTTGACAAGTTGAAAGATCACCTCAGCGATGGTGCTTGTTTTCCCTGTGCCTGGAGGTCCATGAACTAAGAAGAAATCTTGAGAGGCTAAGGATAGCCTTACCGCCTGTCTTTGGGTTTCGTTAAGCCTTTCGTTATATATCTTTACATCCTTTTCCTTTCTTATTTTTCGTGGCTTCTCAAGGTAGAGAAGCACATTTCTTAGCCTTCTTTTCTCTTGAGGAAGGTGTCTTAAATACTCTAAATTTTCAGTCATTCGGCGGAAAGTAATGTCGTTTACGTAAAGGTCAAGTCGAACCTTTCCTTTGAAAAGCCAAAGAGGAGGTTTTTCTTCAAAGGCAACGGTGATAGACCTTTCGTCAACCCTTGCTACTGTACCCACAAGGTTACTCCGCAGGGGGTCACCTTGGCTAACGACCACAAGGTCTCCGGTTGAGATCTGCGTCTCAATGGGCCTTTCGCGAAAGAAGCGAACCAAATGAAGATGAAACTTTGTCCCTCCCTTTACCGCTCGAAGATTGAGAATTGCCCTACCAAAGAGCTCCCTTTCCTCACCGGAGAGCTTCCGCATCTCCTCTTCTTGAGTTTGGATTTCCGCCTGTAGCTCGTACTCTAAAAGGCTTTTAAAAGCTTCGACATATTCATGAACCCTAAGGATTTCCTTCGCCTCCTTTTGAGAGGGAATAAGCTCGGGATATACCTCACAGAGGCTTTCATCCTTAAGGACAACAAGCGTAGATTGGTTAGCTTGATAAAGCCTATCTACCTCGCTAAACCTTATACCAAGACTTCGCAGAGCTTTGGCAACCTGCTTTGCTGAGACAACATTTCGTAAGATTAGAGGCATGGGTCAAATTTTAACATCAAATTAAAGTTTTTCCTCTTTGGGTTCCCCTACCGCTCGTTAAAAAAAGCTTCATTTTAGTGGTCTGTTAGCGTCCATTTTTTGTCGCAAGCTCTCTTTTTTTATAATCCCAAGCCTCTATTCCCATACCAAGCAAAGCAAGGTCTTTTTTTTGATA
>CAZJUD010000158.1:0-4243 GCA_964549125.1 uncultured Caldimicrobium sp. | reverse complement strand
CTTCCTTTTAACTCTTCTATTTTTTTCTCTAAACTATTTAACCTTTCCCTAATGATTAGGCGTAAGTTATACTTTAAAGTTTGAAGATTGGTTTCTAATTTTTGTAGATAATACCCCGGGCTCCTTTTTATTAGTTCAAGCTTTTTCTTTGCTAATTCCCTTTCATAGGCTGTAAGATGGACATCCACAGATTTTTTAAGCTTTTGTTTTAATAAGTTCAGATGTTGAAGGATCCTATCTTTTTCAGGGAACAACTCTTTAGCAGCTGAGGTGGGGGTTGAACATCTTTTATCCGCAATGAGGTCGCATAGGGTAACATCTATTTCATGACCTACTGCTGAGATAATAGGAATATAAGATTTGGAAAGTCCTAAGATTAGCTCTTCAGAGTAGAAGGGAGCAAGGTCTTCAAAGGATCCGCCACCTCGTGTAATGACGATCACTTCAACCTCAGGAAAATGCTCGTTTATATCTTTTACAGCCTGCAATATCTCTTTTTCTGCCCCATCTCCCTGTATTTTTACCGGATAAACAAGAACTCTTGCTCCGTAGCTTTCCCTTGCTACCTTTAAGAAATCCTCTATTGCTGCCCCAAACAAAGAAGTAATCAGCCCAACCACCCTTGGAAAGGTGGGAATGGGCTTTTTTTCTCTGGCAAAAAGGTCTCTATACTTTTTTAACAAAGCTTCCTTTTTTGCGATAAGCCTCCCAATTCCAAGGAGCTCGACCTTTTTTACGATGAAGTGGACTTCACCTGATCGGGGATAAAAGTTTACTTTACCATAGGCTAAAACCTTCTGACCGTTTTTGAGCTCAAAATCACCAAGAGCAGAACGTTTATCCGTTTTAAAGATTAGAGCTTTGATAGTTGCCTCTTCCTCTACTAAAGAAAAGTAAAGATTACCGTTTTGACTATGACTGAGGTTTGCTACTTCACCCTCGATCCAAACATAGGGTAGTCCAGAATCTAATATCTGCTTAATTTTTTGCGTAAATTCTTTGACCGTAAACCGTAAATGTTGAATACCAAAGGATAGAATTTCCCTTTCTTCTCTTGACCCAAGAAGCTCCATACCTTAAAGTATATTATACAACATGAACATAATTTCTACACCTAATTGTTTGAAGTAAAAGAAAGAGGATTGTGAAAGACCTTTCCCCAAGTGCTTGATATAAAAAGTTTAATGGCTATGGAGTATTTTATGGAAGCTAAGAAAAGAATTATCTTTCCTCTTGATTTTCAAGACCTTGAGATTGCCCTTTCTTGGGTAGACCTATTGAAGGACCATGTGGGAATGTTTAAGATAGGGCTTGAGTTGTTTGTAAAGTATGGACCAAAGGCTGTCGAAGAGGTAAGAAAAAAAACAGACCTTCCCATATTTCTCGACCTTAAGCTTTGTGATATACCTAATACAGTTTCGCAGGCAGTAAAGTCAGCTAAAAGTCTTGGTGTGGATTTTATCACCCTTCATACCCTTTCAGGAAGACGGGCTTTAGAGTCTGCAGTTGAAGTAGCCCAAGAAAAGCCCAAGGTCCTTGCCGTCACCATCCTTACTTCTTTAGACAAGGCTGACCTTCTTGAGCTTGCTTTTAATGGGGAATACATTCGAGAGACAGATGAGCTAATCCTGAGATACGCTCTTCTTGCCTCTCAATGCGGTTGCTCTGGTGTAGTAGTCTCAGGAAAAGAGGTTAAAAAAATAAAAGAAAATTTACCGACGCTTCTAACTGTAGTCCCCGGCATAAGACTTGAGTCCCAAGAGACTCAAGATCAACTCCGTACCGCAACCCCAGCTGAAGCCATTCTCAACGGTGCAGACTATTTGGTTATCGGAAGGCCTATACGGTTAAGTGAAGAGCCTGTAAAGACTTGTCTTAGCATTATTCAAGAAATTGAAAGGGCTTTAGGGCTTTTAAGATGATCCAAAAAAGCGTAGTCGACCTTCCTTTACATGGGGGGAAATGTCCACCCTGGCTATTTGAAAGAATGGTTAAACTCTCACGAGCTATATTCATTGTCATCCTTGAAGAATTTGGGAAAAAAGAGCTTTTAAAACGTTTGGCTGACCCCTTTTGGTTTCAAGCCTTAGGGTGTTTGCTCGGCTTTGATTGGCATTCATCAGGGCTTACCACAACGGTTGGCGGAGCCATCAAAACAGCCTTAGCCCCTCTTTTCAAAGAGGTTGGTTTATTTATCTGCGGGGGCAAAGGAAAGAGGGCTCTACAAACTCCTTTAGAAATTGAAACCTATGCTGAAAAGTGCGGACTGCCCAATGCTTCACAAAATTTGATTACCATCAGCAGGCTGGTAGCTAAGGTTGATAACAACGCTCTTCAGGATGGGTTTAAGCTTTACTTTCATCTCTTTATCTTTACCGATGATGGTTCATGGGCTGTCATACAACAGGGTATGGACGAAAAAAGTCTCTATGCCCGAAGATACCATTGGTATTCCGAAAGGATTCTAAGCTTTACGATTGAGCCCCATTCAGGAATCTTTTCTAATATAAAAAAAGAAGAGGTTTTAAATCTTGTAGCCAAAGAAAGCAAAAAAGTTCAGGAAGCGATGCTCAACTTATTGAATCAGCCGTTAATAAGTGTTTTAAAGGAAGTAAAAATAGGAGAAAGGTTAATACTGGCAAGAGATCATCCCATAAAACCCGAATTTTTACCTCCAGAGGTTTTACCAAAGATATGGCTTAAAACGTACGAGAACCCACCTCAAACCTTTGAAGATTTGCTGCTTGTGAAGGGTATGGGTGCAAAGCATCTCCGTGCCCTAACTTTAACAGCTGAGCTTATATACGGAGTCTCTGCTTCAAGGAAGGACCCAGTGCATTATGCTTATGCCCATGGAGGAAAGGACGGGCATCCTTACAGAATAAATAAAAGGCTCTACGACGCAACCATTCAGGAATTAGAAAATATTATCGAAAGAATTAAACTTGGTGACCAAGAAAAGCTAAACTTATTTAGAAAGCTTCCAAGACTTTTTGATAGGTTTTTTTAAAAAAGGTAAGAATAAAGCTAAAAAATTCAATAATTTTGATAGTAGCGTGATTATTCAGCATATAATTTCTTTTTTTAATTGTTGACAAGCGTGAAATTAGCAGTTAAATAATAGCTGTATTCAGGAGGGGGGTGTGAGGGGTTCAATTTATTCAATAATTGAAGAAAATCATTCTAAAATTTTAAAACTTTGGAAGGAAAAGTTTTTTTCTGATATTTTTGACGAAGAATCAAAGTCCTATTTTCTCAAAGAAGTAGACCCTTTTCAAAATCCTTTGGCTTCAAGGATAGATGAAATATTTTCTGCTATTTTAAAAGAGATAAAGCCTAAATTTTCTTTAGATGAGCTTTTACCGCATTTAGAAAGATTGGCTCAGCTTTTAGCTGTGCATGTTCCCTCTGCTAAGAGGGCAATGGGTACTTTTCTTAAGCTTAAAGGGATAATTCGTGAAAATTTTGGGGATGAAATCCTTGAGCGTTTTGGGGTAGAGGGTTTACTTCAAATTGAAGATTTGATAAATTCTTTGATGATTTTTGCCTTTGATTTTTATATGAAATATAGAGAAAAACTTTTTGAAATTAGATATGAAGAGTGGAAAAGAAACAATTACTTGCTTTTAAAGAGAGCCGGGTTAGTTTACGACCCTATGGAGGGAATGCCTACAATAAAAGATTTTGATTCTTAGAAAAATTGAAAATATTTAAACCGGGAGGGAAGTGGGATGAACGTCCTTTTTAGTCTTATAATAACTTTGATCCTTGTTCTTATACCAGTTGTAGGGGTAGGAGTTTTGCGGTTAGATTCACTTTTCGGCATAGTAATTCCTTATCTTGCCTTCCTAATTTTCTTTTTTGGGTTAATATACCGGATTGTAGATTGGGCTAAGTCACCTCAGCCTTTCAAGATCCCCACAACCTGCGGACAACAAAAAAGCCTTCCCTGGATAAAGCACAGTAGGCTCGAATCACCCTTCACCATGAAGGAAGTTTATCTGAGGATGTTCTTTGAAGTTTTTCTCTTTAGGAGTTTATTCAGAAATTTAAGGGCAGATTTAGTAGGTAAAAGATTGATCTATGGTTCTGCCAAGTGGCTTTGGTTAGGAGCCATCCTTTTCCATCTTTCTTTCTTAATTATCATGCTTCGGCATTTGCGGTTCTTTACACATCCTGTTCCTTCATTTGTAGATATTATCGCTAAGGTTGATGGGTTTTTCCAGTTTGGTATACCAACCAT
>CAZJUD010000157.1:0-4170 GCA_964549125.1 uncultured Caldimicrobium sp. | reverse complement strand
AAATCCAAATAATGACCATGGAAATAAACTTTTTAAGCTCCATGAGATTCCTCAAGGTGTGTTTAAATTAAGGCACTGGTGTATAAAAGATAGACTTTTTAGAAATGCCTCCTCTGACCTTGCCTCGACGGTTACGAAAACTTCTTTGTTTAGGTTTCGTAAGGCTTTAAAGATCTCTATAAAATTTATCACCCCTTCCCCTAAGGCGAGGTGGTCGTCAAATTTTCCAAGGTTGTCGTGGCAGTGCATCTCTATCAAAAAGGGACTTAGCACATCAAACCAGCTTAGCTCATCAGCCTCAGAGAATACCTTTGCATGTCCCGGGTCAAAACACCAATAAAGCCTATTTTTATAAGCCTTAAAGATAGGTTCCATAAAATCAGGAGTTGGTTCGAAGGTGTTTTCAAGGGCAAGAGTTAGGCTTAGCTCATCTGCCAAGTTTAAAATAGCAGATAAAGAATCTTCAATAAATATTTCTCTCCACCTCTCCTTTTGTTCCCGATGATAATCCTGATGGTATCCTGAATGAAAAACACAGACCTTTGGTTCAAAAAGCGAGGCGATCTTCATGCCCTGAAATAGGCGAAGAAGGCTTACCTTCCTTATCCAAGGGTCAAGAGCTGCTAAGGAGAGGTCCATAAAGGGTAGATGAACGGTAAGCTTAATCCCTAAATCTTTAAGTTTTTCTGCCATTCCTTTAAAATCAGAAAAAGAATGCCTATCTAAGGATTCGGCCTTTATTACAAGCTCAACAGGCAAGCCACCATCAAGTATCTTTGGTAAATAAGTCTCTAAAAGCTCGAAAGGCACGGATGGTGCTATCCACATCCTTTAGCCCTTGGCGTAGAATTCTTCTATAGTTTTACAGACTGTCAAAACTTCTTCTTCTTTTAGATAAGGGAAAAAGGGCAAAGACAAAACTTCTTGGGAAAGTCTTTCAGTATTTGGCAGACTAAGGCTTAGGGGCAGTTTATCCTTAAAAATTGGTTGATGGTGAAGAGGTATTCGGTAATACACGTTTGTTGTTATACGCTTATTTGCTAAGTATCTTTGTAGTTCATCCCTTCGGGCTACTCTTATTGTAAAAAGTGAAAGGGCTGGTTTTGAGTTAGGAAGATTTTTAAAAATTTTTACTTGAGGATAGAGATGAGAAAGATTTTTTTCATAAAGTTTTGCCCATCTTTCTCTTAAAGTTAACTCTTGTTCAAAGTATTTGAACTTAACCCTAAGGATTGCAGCTTGGACCTCATCCATTCTACCGTTTACGCCATGATATTCGTAATAATAAGGTTTTGTCTGTCCATGCTCTTTTAGGGCTCTAATTCTTGAAGCTAACTCCTCATCGTTTGTAAAAACCATCCCAGCATCACCAGCTGCAGAAAGATTTTTGGAAGGATAGAAAGATACTGCTCCCGCAGTGCCGAAGCTTCCTACCTTCCTCTTTTGAAGCTCTGAGCCAAAGGCTTGGCAAGCATCCTCAATGAGTATAAGTCTTCTTTCTTGGCAAAAGTCTAAAAGTTCAGGCAACCTTGCTGGATATCCATAGAGGCTAACAGCGATTACACAAGTTGGCTTGTAACCTCGCTTGAGGCAAAGTTCATAGGCTTCCATAAGGGATTCCAGGGAAAGGTTTGGGTAGTCCTCCTCTACATCTACGAAAAAGGGGATAAGCCCAGCCCTATGAACAACCTCAGCTGTAGCAACAAAGGTAAAAGAAGGGACAAAGGCAATGCTTTTTTTGGGGAGGTCAAGGGCTTTTAAAATTAAATAAAGGGCTTCTGTCCCGGAAGAAACCGCAACCGCATGATTAACACCAATATAGGCGGCAAGCTCCTTCTCAAGCTCTCTTGTTTCGGGACCGTTGAGATATTTAGTGCTCCGTAAAACCCTAAGGACTGCCTCTTCGACATCTTGACTGTATCTTTCATAAGCACGCTTTAGGTCGAAAAAAGGAACCTCCATGTAACCTCCTTAAAATTCGGCTTATTCTATAATATATTGGCAACTATGACAAGCAAGGGAAAAGTTTTGATTTACCGCCGAGGAGCCGTAGGAGATACCCTTCTTACCTTCCCTGTGTTTGAAGCCTTTAAAAAAGAAGGCTACACAGTTTATGCTGTTGGAAATACCGATGTCTTACCCTTAGCCAAGCTTTCCGGTTTTGTCGATAAATATTATACCGAGCTCTATCCGAGCCTTTTAGAGGACACTTTTGAAAAGAAAATCTTTATTTCAAAAGAGGGGACGATTGAGCCTTTCCCTAAGGAGAGAATTTGGCTTCCTGTTTATTATCTAAAGGCTCTAAACTTTTCCATAGAATTTAGTAAAAAGTTGAACATTCCTAAAATCTTTCTTAAAGAAGATTTTAAAGACTATGTAGTCATTCATCCAGGTTCTGGTTCGACCTTAAAAAACCCGCCTCTTTCTCTTTTCATAGGGTTAAAAACCTTTCTTGAAGGCAAAGGATATAAAGTCTTATTTTTAGCTGGACCTAATGAAGCATGGCTGCTAAAATGGGACATACCTTGCTATTATACAGAGGATTTAATCGACCTTGCCCAAAGATTAGCTAAAGCTAAAGCCTTTATCGGAAACGATAGCGGTATTACCCATCTTGCTTCCTACTTAGGTGTTCAAACCTTCGCCATATTCGGCCCAAGCGATGAGGTAATTTTTCATCCTATAGGAGAAAAGGTTCACGTCATAAGCCTTGACCTACCCTGCAGACCTTGCTTCCCAAAGGTGTGTAAAGAAAGAAGCTGTCTTAAGGAAGATGAGCTCTTTGAAAAATTTACAAGCTTCGGCTTACTTTAAAAAATTAGGTCACGGCTAAGGTGTTATAGCACCCCTCAAGTTGAGAAAAAGATGTTCGCACCTTCCACAAGGTAATTCCTAAAATAGCCTCAATTTTCACCTTGACTTTACCTAATTAAAAGAGATATAATAACCAAAAAAAGAAGGAGGATTAAGTATGGGATTATCGTTACTTTTTTTAATCATCATCATCTTACTTTTTTTACAGGCTTCAATAAAGGTAATCAATGAGTATGAAAGGGCCGTGGTTCTCCGTTTAGGAAAGTTTCATAAAGTAAAAGGACCAGGGCTGATTTTACTCATTCCAGTTATTGACAAGATGAGGAAGATCGACCTAAGGACAGTGACCCTTGATGTACCTCCGCAAGAGGTTATCACTCGGGATAATGTGTCTATTAGGGTGAGCGCCGTCGTTTATTTTAGGGTTATGGAGCCAGAAAAGGCTTTCTTGCAGGTTGAAGACTACTATTATGCTACAAGCCAGCTTTCGCAAACTACTCTAAGGAGCGTTTGCGGTCAAGCTGAACTTGATGAGATCTTAGCGGAGAGGGAAAAGCTAAACATCAAACTTCAGGAGATTCTTGATGCTGATACCGAGCCATGGGGTGTGAAGGTTTCAAAAGTTGAAATCAAAGAGATCGACCTTCCTGAAGAGATGAAAAGAGCTATGGCAAAGCAAGCTGAAGCTGAAAGAGAAAGAAGGGCAAAAATTATTAGCGCTGAAGGCGAGCTCCAGGCAGCTCAAAAGCTTCTTGAGGCGGCAAGCATTATGGCTTCTAACCCTCTGACTATACAACTTCGTTATCTCCAAACACTTACGGAAATAGCCACAGAAAAGAATTCTACCATCCTCTTCCCGTTGCCTCTTGAAATTTTAAAAGCCTTTGCCCAAAAAGAGTCTGTTTGAAATGAAAAAATTCACAAAGGATAGTTAGCTACTAAAATTAAAAATAAAAATAAGGAGGTATCATTATGGATAAAGAATTAGTTAAACAGTTTGCTGAGAAGTATCAAGATATTAAAGAGCTTTTTGAAAAACATCAAAGTTTAGAAAAAGAGCTCGAAGAGTATGTAAAAAGACCTTATCTAACTCCGGAAGAGGAAATGAGGGAGAAACAGATTAAGCTTGAAAAGCTCTACTTAAAGGAAAGAATATTTGAGCTTATAAAAAAATACCAGAAGGAGGGGGAGAAGGTTGGGTAAAGTGATGACTGGTGCTCGAATGATCGTTGAAGCCCTAAAGCGTGAGGGAGTTGAAGTAATCTTTGGTTATCCTGGGGGAGCAGTAATTGACATCTACGATGAGTTATACAAGACCGAGGGTATTCATCATGTCTTGGTTAGGCATGAGCAGGG
>CAZJUD010000156.1:0-7588 GCA_964549125.1 uncultured Caldimicrobium sp. | reverse complement strand
CTGCCCAATCCTTTGCTGAGATGACAGACCTACCTAAGGGACTTCGCTCCAAACTTTCGGAAATGTTTAGCCTTGAACTTCCAGAGGTAATAGAAGAACAAACCGCAAAAGATGGGACTACTAAATTTGCCCTCTCCCTTGAAGATGGTGAGGTCATAGAAATGGTTCTCATACCGGAGAGGGACCACTTTACCCTTTGTGTTTCCACTCAGGTTGGATGCGCAATGGGCTGTAAATTCTGCTTAACTGCTCGTTCCGGTTTTAAGAGGAATTTAGAAACCTGGGAAATCATCTCTCAAGTTGTGCTTGCTAAAAGGTGGGTAAAGAAGCGGGGTGAATGTTTACCCTTAAGAAACATAGTTTTCATGGGCATGGGTGAGCCCTTGGCTAACTACAAAAACCTCGTAAAAAGTCTAAAAATACTTGCTGATCAAGAAGGTTTTAATTTCAGTAGAAAGAGGCTTACTGTGTCAACAGCTGGCATCATACCTAAAATTTGGGCTCTTGCCAAGGAGTTTCCAACCGCTTTAGCAGTTTCTCTCCACTCAGCAGATCAATCTCTCAGAGACTATCTTATGCCCGGTGTTAAACAATATCCTCTTTCCGATTTAAGGGAAGCCATAAAAGCCTTTCCCCGAATTAAAAACGGACGAACAACCATTGAGTATGTTTTGCTCAAAGGCATAAACGACGGAGAAGAAGATGCTGAGAAGCTCTATCACTTTTTAAAGGGCTTAAAAGTAAAGGTAAACCTTATACCTTTCAATCCACATCCTGAGCTACCTTTTAAACGCCCAGAACCAGAAAAGGTGGAAGCCTTTCAACGTTATCTTTTGAATAAGGGAATCCTAACTACTGTTAGGAAAAGCAAAGGTCTTGAAATATCTGCCGCCTGTGGACAACTAAGACGAAGAATTTTAGCTCCAAACTCCTTCCAAACGGTATCCGCAGAAGGGGCAAGCTCCCTCTGCGCTTAACTTGTTTTCAACGATAAAAAAGCCATCCCTTTTGATAACTAACCCTTGGCACTTTGGACAGTAAGTATGCTCTGCTTCGTTGCCTGGAACATTGCCAATGTAGATATAATACAGGCCCTCCTCTCTACCTATGTAGTAGGCTTTTTGTAAGGTTTCAAAGGGGGTTATGGGTTTGTCAAGCATTCGAAAGCGAGGGAAAAAGCGAGAGAGATGCCAAGGAGTCTCTGCCCCAAGCTCATTCTTGATAAAGCTTGCCATGTCTCGAAGCTCAGAGGGGTCATCGTTCTCTCCAGGAGTGAGCAAGGTTGTAATCTCAACCCAAATCCCGCATTGCTTTAGATATTTTAACGTTTCTAAAACTGGTGCAAGCTTCGCCTTGCATATTTTTTGGTAAAAGCTCTCTTTAAAGGATTTTAGGTCAACGTTTATCCCATGTAGATAAGGCTTGATTAAATCAACAGCTTCCTTAGTCATATAACCGTTTGAAACGAAGACATTCTTTAATCCATTTGAAGAAGCAAGCTTTGCAGTATCAAGGGCAAACTCAAAGAAGATAGTTGGCTCTGTATAGGTGTAGGAGATGCTTTTACATCTTGTTTTTAAGGCTTGCTGGACAATATCTTTAGGACTTCTCCTTTTACCTGGAATTTCTCCCTCAAAAAGGCGAGGATACTGTGAGATCTCATAGTTTTGGCAAAAGCTACATTGAAAATTGCATCCCACAGTGGCGATGGAATAGGAAAGGGTTCCAGGTAAGAAATGATAAAGAGGTTTTTTCTCTATAGGGTCTACATTTTCCGCTATGACTTTCCCATAGACCAAACTAAAAAGATGACCGCCATGATTTTCTCTAACCCCACAGATACCTCTTTTACCGGGAGGAATAACGCAACGATGATTACAAAGATTGCACCTAACTTTGTTCTCCTCAAGCCTTTCAAAAAGAAGCGCCGGAAACATATAAATATTATTATTCTTAGTTAGCTAATAGTCAAGCAGGCTGGATGAGGCTTTTCGAAAAATCCTTGTAGCTCTTCAGTTATCCTGAGCGAAGCAATAGACTTTCAAGCTTCTTTTATAATCATCTTTTCCCTTCTTTTTATCTCCTTTGCTAACCTCCCAACCTGATTAGTCGTAAAAATAATGCATATGCTTTATCCTCCCATTTTTTCACTACCTTAGGATATATCTTCCCCCCATTTATCCCTTAATCTTATTTACAGTATGTAAAGCACCAAGTTGCCATTCCGAAGCTGAATAATCCATCTTTAAAAGCGTCCAGGGTGAGGATTAGCAGTTTTCTTAGCCTCCTACTTCCTTTTACTGAAGATGAAGTAAGGAACTTTTTATCTATTCGTTGAAAGGAGTTAGCAAAGGAATCAATATATCTAACCTTAGGGATAGAGTCTGAAAATTTCTTTATTTTTACCCCCCCAATAAGAGGGGGCCAAGAAATTAAAGTTTTTTTAATACATCCTTATAGTATAAGTCAAATATAACTGCAGTTGTTCTGAATATTAAATGAGAAAACTTTGAATAAAGTAAGGATAAGAAAAGGAGGAAAACTGCTATTATATGGGCAAGATAGATGTATCCTACATAATTATAATAAAAGGTTAATATTCTTGCAATAGGAATCAAAAATCCTGTTACTCCAACGATTAATATTAACCATAGTAAAAAGGAGTCAGCATAAGTAGTCCGCAGACTATTATCTAAAACTGCTTGATTTCTTCCCGTTATAAGACCTATGACACCATAAAGCAATAAAAGTCCACCAATGTAGCCAAGCCATTTAACTGGATGTGTTATAGGGTTCCATGGAGTATGCATTCCTAAAACGTCGGCAAGAATGAAAACAGTTGTAGTAACGATGAAAAGAATTATAAATCCAAAAAACAACATTTTATGAGGATTTGTCCTCCAGGAATTGGCTCCGCATTTCTCAAATCTACTGTGGGCAAGTATTTCTTTTAATGCAGGAATTAAATAATTCTTGACAACATCTATGAAACCGAGCCTGTAAGCCACAGGAATGTTGTAGGCATCTAAATAACTGTTCCACATCCTACTTACTGCATTTGCCATAATGGCAACAATAAACACTGTTAATGGTATAAATATTAAATCGTTCATAACCACTCGTGCTGATAATTTTAGGAAGGCTATTTTATAATGAATGGACGAATAAGGAAAGGACGTTGGGTCTCCTAAATTTGGGATCCCTTGAAAGGTTAAAAACATTATCGGAAGAATTATCGCTAAAGCAATGAGTATCAATATAGGCAAACCCCAAAGATTATTGTATAAAGTGTGCATGAACTTAAAAGGCACCAATTCCCTTGTGGCTTGAAGCCTTAATGAAGCTAAAACATCTCCCGGTCTTGCGTTCCTTGGACAATACTTTGTACAATCTCCGCATTGGTGACAGAGCCATATGCTTGGGTCTGAAAGTAACTTCTCTTTAAATCCCCACTGAGCAAGAAGCATCTGCTTTCTTGGAAACGGTGCTTCATCCGGGGCTAAAGGACAAACAGACGAACAGGTTGCACACTGATAACATCTTTTTACAGTATCACCACCTGCTGAGATAATCTGATTCACTGCCTCTAAGTTTGCATTTATTTTAGTTATATTCCCCATTCCTCTCCCCCCTACCATCCTTTGAATGGATTTTCACCATAACTCTTTATTAACTCAACAAACTCGTTCGTCTTATTGATAATCTTATCTATTTCATCAATTGCCACTGTATCGATGGTAACTCTTTCCATCTCTAAAGCAAGTTGTTGTAAGGTTTCTTGCACGTTCTCCATTCTTCTGTTTGCAAGCTCGCTTCCTTTGATAAAGTGACATTGATAATTCTCCCCAAATTTACAACCTAATAGCAATATTCCATCAAATCCCTTACTCATTGCGTCTTTAATAAAAGCAACATTAACAGCTCCTAAACACCTTACTGGAATAACCCTTATACCAACGGGAATTGATTTTCTCTGATAAGCCAACATATCGAGTGCAGGATAGGCATCGTTTTCACAAACAAAGGCCAAAAATCTATACTGTTCATATCCCTGTTCAGGCATGACGGAGGCTTTAATCATGCTTGATACCATATCGATGGAATAGTCCTTAAAGTTTATAATTCTTTGCGGACAAGCTCCAAAACAGGTCCCACATCTTCTGCAACGAGTGATAAATGGTATGGGGAAAGCCTTTTCGTCCTCGTTTAAGGCCCCAAAAGGACATTCCTCGGTACACCTTTTACACTGCGTACACATCT
This sequence comes from uncultured Caldimicrobium sp., assembly GCA_964549125.1. Taxonomy (GTDB): domain Bacteria; phylum Desulfobacterota; class Thermodesulfobacteria; order Thermodesulfobacteriales; family Thermodesulfobacteriaceae; genus WYEG01. The sequence goes on along the minus strand of CAZJUD010000156.1, from coordinate 3,328 downwards.
TCAAATCAAATTCCGGATAAGCAAAATCCCATGTTCTTGGATGCACCGCATGCCCCATCTCAATTGCGGTCAAACTTTGAATAGCTTTCAAAGCAGCTCCCCGTGCATCATCGATAACCTGGTCAATAGTCATTGGCTGATGCACTGCTCCTGCTGCGTATATACCTGTCCTTCTTGTTTCATAGGGGAAGCAAATATAGTTGGAATCTGCATAACCATAGAATAACTCAAGTTCTGGCAATGCAGGACCCTGTCTATATTCAAGATTTAGAATAGGCTCATCCTTCGTGGTAGGCACCATTCCTATAGCTAAAACAACAGCATCAACTTCTACCTCAATCTTTTCTCCAAACAGGGTCTCATCGATTACCACTTTGACCTTTCCGCTTGCCCCCTCAGAAACCTCTATCACCTTTCCTTTAGTTAGAAATACACCTGGGTCGTCCTGCAAGGTCTTGTAGAAGTTCTCATAGATCCCCATGGTTCTCATGTATTCATAGACGATGTATGCCTTACTCTCTGGGTCTGCTTCTCTTAAATATTTTGCCTGTTTTAAAGAGGCTAAACAGCAGTAACTTGAGCAATAAGGTAAATGCTCCTCACTTCTCTGCCCTGCACACTGAATAAAGAGAATGCTTTTAATTGGAGCACCGTCAGAAGGACGAGTGAAATCTCCCTTAGCCGCCTTAAGCTCAAATTCTACATTAGTCATTACATTTGGCACAACTCCATAACCCAAATGGGAGAGATTAGACGCATCGTACGGCTTAAATCCAGTTGCTAATACAACAGCTCCTACCTTAATATCCTCTTTTTTTCCACCCTGTTTAATCTTAGCTGTATAAAGCCCTGGGCCACCTGATAAACTTTCAAGGGTTGCTCCTTTGTATACCTTTATAAGTTCATTACTTTCAACCTCCTTTATTAAGTTAAAAACAATAGGTTTAACTAACTCTGTATATGGATAATCAACTTGACATTGAGCTTTAAGTTTTGCCGCAAACCCACCAAGCTCCTTTTCTTTCTCCACAAGAACAACAGGATAACCAAGTCTTGCACACTCTAACGCCGCTGTTAATCCTGCTATACCCCCACCAATGACCAATATGGTCTTTGATAACTCCTCTTCTGGTTTAAAAGATTCAGGCAACTTACAAACCCTAAGTTTCGCTATGCTCATTTTGATGTAGTCCTTAGCTAAAGCCATGAGCTCATCCTTGAAACTCACACCACTTGCAATCTCAACGGTATCATCTAAAATCTCTCCATTTTCACCAATGGGAAACCTACTCCAAACCACTCCTTCTCTCAAATTCACTCTGTCAACAGCCACCTTCCCAAAATTAAACACATCATAATTTACTCTAAAAGAACAAGCACAGATTGACACCGCATCTAATCCATCCTCTTTAATCTTAGAATCAACAAATGACCTACCTTCCTTAGAGCAAAGAAACTCAGCAGAATATACTGAAGTAATACCTTCCTCCCTCGCAGTGGCTTCAAGCTCTGCTATGTCGAGACGGTTTGCTATATCACAACTTTTGCAAATAAATACACCTATTTTTTCCATTTTATACCTCCTTTTAAATTACAGATTTTCTTTATTTAACATACTGCAAAGCTTTAATCACTGCACCAGTAGCCGTTTCATTAGATGTCATAACATCTAAGGGCTTCTTCGCACAACCAACGGGGATGATCCCTTCAGTTTCTCGAACAAAACCGTATTCATCAATTGAGACTCCTGGTATACTAATTCCTGCCATACTTGGTTGCATACCCATGGCTAATACAACCATGTTAACTCGCTCTGATACTCTTTTACCGGATATTGTATCCTCTGCAATAACAATCAAATCCTTTGTATCGGAATCTTCCTCAATTTTAGCCACCTTCCCCTTGATGAAGTTGAGCTTTGCTTCTGATTGTGCCCGTCTCAAGAATTTTTCATAACGACCTGGAGTGCGTATGTCTATGTAGAAAACTAATGATTCCGTATTAGGATTTTGCTCTGCTAAATATAATGTTTGCTTAAGCGTAGCCAAACAACAGATATACGAACAATAAGGCAGATGATTTTCATCTCGTGACCCCGCACACTGGACAAAGGCTACTCTTCTTGGAATCGCTCCATCTGATGGTCTTATTATTTTCCCGTTTGTTGGTCCCCAAGGAGAAGCCATCCTTTCAACTTGCATATTCGTCACTACATTAGCAAACCTTCCGAATCCTAAATTATCAAGCTTGGTAGCATCGTAAAGTTTCCATCCTGTAGCCCAAATAATTGCCCCAACCTCAAACTCTTTTATTTCCTCCTTCATATCAGGGTCGATAGCATTATATTTACAAGCCGCCATTATTTTATCTAAATCACCTGGTGCTAAAGCAGATTTGTCTAATACATACTTCGTTGGAAATGCCATTGGATATGGTAAATATATAGCCTTTGTCTTTCTAAGACCAAAATCAAAATCACTCAACCTTTCTCCTTCACATACTTTTTCACACTCTCCACAAGCAGTGCAATTATCATTAACATATCTTGGCCTAATTCTAACTTTCACCCTAAAATTCCCAGCACCTCCTGAAACCTCAAGAACATCTGCCATAGTGTATATCTCTAAGTTCCCTCGCGCTTTCATGCGTTTATAGTTTATCTCAAGTCCACAGGTAGGCGGGCATAACTTAGGAAAATAGTGTCTTAATTGAGATACTCTACCCCCTAACGTAGGTGCAGACTCAACTAATATTACATCAGCTTCCATCTCTGCCGCCTCAATGGCTGCTGTAATACCACTGATTCCTCCTCCTACTACTAATATCGGTTTTTTGAACATTAGCGACCTCCTTCAATGTTTGCTTATACTTCCTTTAAAGGAAATACCTCTGTATTCCCTTTAAAGGAAGTATAAAAAAAAGGGGGCTAAAAGCCCCCCTTTTAAAAATCTTACTTAATTACGGTCCAAGTGGGTCAGGAATAATCTGCACATAAGGATAGGTCTCTAAGGTCCACTGCTTGGTCTCGGGATCCCATCTGGAGAGGGTAAAACATCTCCAGTTGGCATCATCAATGTTCGGAAAGTCTGCTCTGTAGTAGTAACCAGGATATCTTGTTTCTTCACGGAAGAGTATATGCAAGAGATGGGCCTCAGCAGTCCATACACGGTGCCTATTTTCCCAAGCCCTCATAAGCTCATGAAGGTCTCTTGCTGCGGCAAGTTCCATGTCTTCTTTAAGCATCCTCAAGAGCTCAAGACCTCTTTCAAGCATAACCTTGTTTGTCATGTAGTAGGTTGAAGTTCCCGCTACATACTCATCCATAAGC
>CAZJUD010000155.1:0-7754 GCA_964549125.1 uncultured Caldimicrobium sp. | reverse complement strand
AATAGCTATAGATCGTAGAGTTTTTGAATTAGAGATAAAACTTCTTGAGAAGTTCATTTTAACTTCAGAATTAATCAAAGATTGGAAAGATTATATCTTTAATTTACTCATAGAAATCAATACTGTAATTGAAGTACCAGTATTATTTTCTTTTTTTTATGTTGAGGATGAAATTCTTGAGGTAGAAATCTTTTGGTACTACCACCCATCTTCTAAAATTAAAAAAATCTTAGAAGAAAAGATTAAAAACATATTGATTCAAGATTTTAATTATAGCGAGCTCAAATTTAATCACAATTTGTTTCCTAAAGAAAGGAATATAATAGAAGATGATAGAATAAATTTTAAGTTAAAAAAGTTGTTTTTGCTAAGGCCTAAGATTGGTGGAATAGTGGGAGTTGGTGTAGCTTCAGAAAGACTAAAGCAAACTCAAGAATTGGCTATTGATGGTATGTTAACCAATTTGATTAATATAATCGGTTCGGTTAAGGCTATTTCAAAGTTCATAAAAGATATAGAATACTATGCTACTCGAGACCCATTGACTAACCTTTACAATCAAAGGACTTTTTATGAGTTAGTAAGACACGAAATTGAGAAGTCATGGCTAGAAAATCAAAAATTTTCCCTTTTAATGATAGGGCTTGACAATTTTAAGTTTATAATTGACAGTTTTGGGCAACCCTGTGGAGATTATTTCTTAAAAAGGGTAGCGGAGGAGCTCGAAAAGTTGAAAGACGAGGGAGCTATTCTTGGAAGGTATGGTGGCGATGTGTTTTGTCTTCTCCTCCCAGGGTGTGACTCAACCTGTGCTTATGAGGAAGCAGAGAGAATAAGGATGAGGGTTAATAACTTAAAAGTTGAAACCCCAGATCAAAGGACGATATTTACCACTTGCTCCATCGGAGTAGTCGTATACCCCGATCACGCTGAAACCGTACAGGATCTATTTACCCTTGCTTATAATATGATGTCTAAGGCTAAAGACTTGGGAAAGAACATGGTATTACTCCCAACACCAGAAGATATAGTTTCAATAGCACAGAAAGAGAAAGATTTGTATCTCCTTATTAAAGAGGCTCTTGAAAAGGATAAAGCTATTCCCAATTTTCAGCCCATTTATTCCCTGAGAGACGGTACACTTTTAGGTTGCGAACTTTTAATGCGGATTAAGCTTGACGATGAGGTGATACCAGCTTACAAGTTCATACCTTTTGCCGAAAGATTAGGTTTAATAACCAAGCTTGACTATATAGTCATAAAAAAAGGTCTTACCTTGCTTAAAGAAATAGACTTTAAGGGAAAGGTTTTTATAAATGTCAGTCCCAAAATAATCCTTATTAACAAATTTTTAGATGATCTTATGAAGATGATAGAAAGAATAGGTTTCCCAAAGGAAAATGTAGTTTTTGAGTTAACAGAAAGAGAAACAGTTAAGAATATTGAAATTCTTAAGAATCAGCTTAATATTTTATCTTCTCATGGCTTTAAATTTTGTATTGATGATTTTGGGTCTGGATTTTCCTCTTTTCATTATATAAAGCATTTAAAAGTTGATTACGTAAAGCTTGAGGGTGACTTTGTATTAGGTTTAGCTAAAAGAAATGAAGTAGACGAAGCTATTGTTGCCAGTATTTTGTCTTTAACTAAAAGACTGAAGATCGATGTTATTGCCGAATTTGTGGAGAATGCTGAAATACTGGAATTAGTCAGATCCTTAGGCGTTGAATTCGGGCAAGGTTTTTACCTTGGTAAACCAAGCCCCGATCCTAATTTCCCCCCTCTCAGCCTGTTTCTACCTTCTTAGTCTTTCTCCTTTTAATTGTATTAAAAAATGTTCCTGTTGTGATTTTTCTTCTTTACCGAAAATTTCAAATAGAAAGGAATATCTTTTAAAATTCTACACTAAAACTGGGCTTAGTCTTAGACCTGTGTCCTCGGGGAGACCGAACATGAGGTTTAGGTTCTGTATGGCTTGACCACTTGCTCCCTTAACAAGATTGTCCAAGGCTGATACGATGATACCCATACCTCGCTTCTTATCCTCGAATAGGGCGATCTTGCAGAGGTTTGTACCCCGGACTTCTGCAAGCCTTGGGATCCTGCCAAGAGGCAAAACCTCTACAAACACGCTATCACGATAAAATTCCAAAAGATAGCCGTGCACCTCCTCTAAGCCTGCCCGAAGCTTAACGTAAATGGTAGAAATTATCCCACGGTTTAGAGGTAAGAGATAAGGGGTAAACACCAAGCGGACTTGCCTATTGGCAAACTCAGATAACTTCTCTTCCATCTCAGGGGTGTGCCTGTGGCTTGCAATTTTGTAAGGCTTGAAATCTTCGTTCACCTCGCAAAAGCTGTAGTAGATGTCTGCCTTTCTTCCTGCACCTGAGGTCCCGCTCTTTGAGTCTGCGATGACTAAGTCTCCTTCAATCAATCCCTCCTTAAAAAGTGGAATTAAAGGAAGAAGGATGGACGTTGGATAACAGCCCGGGTTGCCAACAAGGTCAGCCTTAGCAATCTCCTTTCGGTATATTTCAGTGAGCCCATATACTGCCCTTGATAGAAGGTCTGGAGGGGGAGGGTCTATTCCGTAAGCCTCTTTGTATAAAGCTTCATCTTTAAAGCGAAAATCAGCAGACAAATCTACAACCTTTATCCCCCTCTTAAGAAAGACCTCAGCTAAGGCTGAAGAGCTACCTGAAGGCAGACAAAGAAAGACGGCTGAAACTTTTTTGGCAATGTCTTCAGGGTTTGGTTCTGTAAAGGCGAGGTCGCCGATGGGTGAGGGTATGCCGTATACCTCTCCGAGGGTTTTTCCAGAGAGCCCTCGGGAGGTGATGACTTCAATCTTAAAATGAGGATGATTGGATAAAAGCCTTATTAACTCAAGACCAGTGTATCCTGAGGCTCCAAGTATGGCTACTTTTATCACTGAAGAAGAGCTCTAACGCTTGGAGTACTGTTGCCCTCTTCTTGCACCGTGGAGACCGTATTTTTTCCTTTCCTTTTCCCTTGGGTCTCTCGTGACAAATCCTGCTTTCTTAAGGATGGGCTTTAGCTCTGGAGAATAGGTAATGAGAGCCCTGGTAATCCCATGTCTTATAGCTTCAGCCTGAGCAGACTTTCCGCCACCGCAAACGGTAGTTAAAACATCAAACTTCCCCATAAGATTAGTAAGCTTAAAAGGGGCATAGATTACATCCTCAGCTACCATGTTGTCATAGAAATATTCCTTCAAGTCCTTGCCGTTAACGGTAACTTTCCCAGTGCCAGGCATCAACCAAACGCGGGCAACCGCAGTTTTTCTCTTACCAGTAGCGTAGATCCTTTCCATATGCTTTCAACCTCCTATATCTCTATGGGTTGAGGGTTCTGAGCTGTGTGAGGATGCTTTGGACCAGCATAAATCTTTAGCTTTTTCAAAAGCCTTGCTCTCATACGGTTTCTTGGAAGCATCCTTTTTACCGCTAAGTAGATGAGCATCTCTGGTTTTCTTTCTAAGAGCTTCCTTGCCGTCTCAAGCTTAAGTCCTCCCATGTAGCCCGAATGCCTCCAGTAGACCTTTTGGTCAAGCTTTTTCCCAGTAAGCTTGACCTTTTCTGCGTTGACGATGACGAAGAAATCAGCCTGGTCTACATGAGGGGTAAAATCCGGACGATGCTTACCCTGGAGAAGATAGGCTATCTTAGAGGCAAGCCTTCCCAATATCTGCCCTTTGGCATCGATCAAATACCAGTTTCTTTGAACCTCTTCCTTCTTTACCCAAGGAGTTTGAGTTGTAAGCCCTTTAAGCATGTAAAAAACCTCCTCCCAACATACCTTACCCTTCGAGTTTGCCCCTTAATGTAAGACCAATTTTAAATTTGTCAAGCCTTTTCTTCCTCCAAGGGTTTTAATACAAAAAGGAGCTGCCCTTCTTCTACCATCTGATTTAGCTTAACGCATATCTCTACGATCTGGGCATCAAAGGGGGCAACGATGGGGTTTTCCATCTTCATGGATTCAAGGTTGGCAATCTCTTCACCCTTATGCACGATGTCACCTACCTTGAGAGAACCTCTCTTGGGGTTGCCGATACGCCAGACTGTTCCGCTGATGGGAGCTCCGATCTCGTTCGGTTTGGTAGCCTTCTTTACCTCTGCCTTCTTTGCTCGTGGTGTTGCTACTTCAAACACGCGAGTTTTGTTGTTTACTTTTAGCACAACATGGATGAAGCCATCTGTTTCTGAGCCGATGGAGACAAGCTCAATGGTATAAGGCTTTCCATCAAGCTCAAAGTCAACCTTATCGCCTGGTTTCTTGAGGCCCTCTCTCCAAACCTTCGTAGGTAAGACAAGTGGGGCAGCGCCATATTTTTCTCGGAACTTTATAAAGTCTATCGCATCCTTAGGATGCATAAGGTAGAGAATAAACTCTTCCTCAGTGGCGGGACGCCCGATCTCTTCTTCAAGCTGTCTTCTCAAAGCCTCAAGGTCTTCATCAGGTATGCTTTCAAGGGGGGAGTCGTCCCTTCTTTCTTTAATCTTCTCCTGCCAGGCATCGCCAAATGCACTCCTATAAACCCACTCGTCAGGCCAACCAACAGGAAGCCTTCCATAATGCCCTAAAATTAGGTTTTTAAAATCTCCGGGAGCATTGCGGAAAAGCTGTAAAAGCTCTTCCTGCTCCTCTGGGCTCATAGCAGAAAAATCTTGCTTTTTCTCTTCTACGAATTTTTCAAGGAGGCTTATAACCCGCTTTACTCCTTCTTCGCCAAACTCCTTGTAATACCTATTAACGATACCGCTACAGGTGACCCAGGTTATCTGGGAGCCAGGGGTTACATCGAAGTATTTGACTATTTGATTGTAAAGGCTCATGACCTTAAGGATCGCCGGCATGAGATGGAGAAAACCTCCTTTTTCTGCCTGTTCAAAGGAGCTTGGAAAGGCTCCGCCTGGCATCTTATGCTTCGTCACCATGTGGTCAAAGCCCTTGAAGGGCGACTCTGCCCATTCGTAATCCCTAATCCAATCCCTAACCTTTTCTACAGCAAGTTCAGCAAGCCTTCTATCAAGGTTTACTGGTATGCCTTCCTCTCGTAGAGCAGCTTCTACCGCAAGGATGGGAGAATGCCCGTAGAACCTACAGAGGGTATCCTCCTGAACATCTATAAGCTTTGCTCCAGCCTTTACCGCAGCAATCAAGACTGGAAGGGCTAACCCATCGGTGATGTGCCTATGGTAGTTGATCACAAGGTCAGGATACTTATCTTTTATGGCAGAGATAAGTTCAGATATCGATTTCACAGTGCCAACACCAGCCATGTCTTTGATGCAAAGGATTATCTCGTCAACACCACCGCAGAGGTCGACGATCTCATCAACAACCTTAAGGTAGTATTTCGTATCAAACCAAGGGGCAACAGTGTAGGAGATGGCTGGTTCAAAGAGCCTCCCTCGTTTCATGACTACTTCAGCCACGGTGCGCATGTTTCGCACATCGTTTAAAAAGGAAAAGCATCTCCAGACATCGATGTCAACCCGTTCTACTACATATTCAATAATATTCTTTGGATAGGGGCGGTAGCCCCACATGTTTGTTTCTCGAATAAGCGTCTGCAGAAGAACATTTGGCATAAGCTCACGGAGGATATTTATCTCTTCAAAGGGGCTCTCCCTGCGGTTCATGATGCCAACATGCCACCTTGCTCCGCCATGACACTCAGCGGCAAAAAGACCCATCTCATTGTAGTAGGGTGCAAGAGTTTTTAGGTCGTATATCCTTAAACGGTTCTTGTAGTCCGATTGACCGGCATCCCTCATCCCAACAGACACAAAGGCTACGCCCGGAAGGTCCCGAACTGCCTTTACTATTTCAGCAGGGCTCATCCCAGGTCTTACGAAGACATACCCCATATCTTCCTCCTTTTTGAAATCTTTTAATTTCTAACTACATCCAAGGCTGTGGACCAAGCGCAGATACCTCGGCGATGTATTGAGCGATCTTCAAGGCTTCATCATCCGTAGTCTTCTCTCGGAAGGCTCTCACTAACTCTTCATACTTTTCTTCAATAAACCTTGTTGAAAAGTTCCCACTTATGAAATCAGGATGCCTTATGATGCTCAAAAGAAGAGGAGCGATTGTTTTAACTCCTTCAACCCTTAAACCTCTTGATAAAGCCCTATCCATCACTCGGATAGCTTCGTATCTATCTGCCCCTGCGGACATGACAAGCATTATCAAAGAATCGTAATAGGGTGGGACCTCTGCCCCCTCGTAAACTCCAGAAGCAACCCTAATACCCGGTCCCTGAGGAATTTCTAAGCGGGTAATAGTTCCAAAGGAGGGATTAAAGGTACGCGGGTCTTCGGCGTTAATTCGTACCTCAATGGCATGACGATTAGGATAGATGTCATCTTGGGTGAAGGGTAGGCGTTTTCCTTCTGCAATATCAAACATCAGGCTCACTATGTCAAGACCAGTTATAAGTTCGGTAACGCCATGTTCAACCTGAAGACGGGTGTTTACCTCAAGGAAGTAGAACTTTTTCGTCCTTGGGTCAAGCAAAAACTCTATGGTTCCAGCGGAGTAGTAACCAAGCTCTCTTGCTAAGCGAACAGCGGTAAAGCAGATCTCTGTCCTCAGATTATCATCAATGCTTGGAGAGGGGGCTTCTTCCAATATCTTTTGATTTCTACGCTGGATAGTACATTCCCTTTCAAAGAGATGGACGACATTTCCATGTTTATCAGCAAGGATTTGTACCTCGATGTGCCTTCCTCTTTCGATGTATTTTTCAACAAGAAGGGTATCGTCTCCGAAGGCTTTTCTGGCTTCACTTGCCGCCTTTTCTATAGCAAGGGGAAGCTCTTCAGGTGAATCAACCCGAACCATTCCCTTCCCACCGCCACCAGCGGCCGCCTTGATCATGATCGGGAACTCCACCTCATCCTCTTCCATCCACCTAAGGATCTCCTGTGGAGTCTTTATGTTTTCCCTTCCTGGAATTGTCGGGACATTTGCCCTCTGTGCAATCTTTTTTGCTCGAATCTTATCGCCCATAAGCCTTATGACATTTGGTGGCGGACCAACCCAGATTAAACCCTCCCTTTCCACTCGCTCAGCAAAATCAGCATTCTCAGCCAAAAAACCCCATCCTGGATGGATAGCCTGACAACCTGTTTCCTTAGCTACTCGGATGATTTTATCCATGTTGAGATAGGATTCATGAGGTGGAGCTTCTCCGATGTGCACAGCCTCATCAGCTAAGAAGACATGATAAGCTAACCGGTCTGGCGTGCTGTAGATGGCTACAGTCTTGATCATCTTATCCCGGCAGGTGTTCATTATCCTTACGGCAGGAACTCCACGGTTTGCCACAAGAACCTTCTTTATCTTCTGATCAGGCATAATCTACCCCCTAATACCTTTTAAACTTAAAATTTTACTGGAAAAAATTATTAAAGTCAAAAGTTAGAGAGGTGGTTGTCGTTACTATTTTGAAATGTCACATTTTATTCCTATTTTAAAATGTCACATCATTAAAATGACCCCCTATAAAACCAATAGGAGGTCAGCTTCATGGGAAAAGCTCTATTCTCGGCCTCGAAGACATTAGGAGACCCTTCGGCCTTGCGGCCTCAGGGTGACAGAAAGAAAAGGCCTCAGGGTGACAAAAAAAGAGGCCTCAGGGTGACAGAAAGAGAGGTCTCAAGGCGACAGAAAAGGGCGGGTGACGTGTGGGGGTCATCCTGAGCGAAGCGAAGGAT
>CAZJUD010000154.1:0-5505 GCA_964549125.1 uncultured Caldimicrobium sp. | reverse complement strand
TACTATCCCGAAGGACCAGAGGTAAAACTTATTTTGCAGGGCAAGAAAGAAGTTATGGAGGTGGCGCAAAAAAGATTGATAGAGAGGTTTAAGTTTGAATTCCTTGGCGAGGGGGATAAAAGTTTGCCTGTGCTTGTTGGGGAGCTTCTATGTGAGCGTGGGGAAAGGGTTGCTGTAGCCGAGTCCTGCACTGGTGGTCAGCTTGCAAGCTTAATAACCAGCATTTCAGGAAGCTCAAAATACTTTGATAGAGGTTTTGTAGTCTATTCGGAAAGAAGCAAGATTGAGGTTCTTGGTGTAAGTGAAGAGACGATAGCAGAGCATACAGTCTACAGTCATGAAACGGCTCTTGAGATGGCAATAAGGACCTTGGAAAAAAGCAAGGCTGATTATAGTTTAGCAACAACTGGCATTGCCGGTCCAACGGGTGGGACCAAGGACCTCCCTATGGGCACGGTTTTTATTGCCCTTGGCACAGGCTCTAAAGCCCTCTCGGTTAGGTTTAGGTTTAGCGGTGGTAGGAACTGGGTGCAGAAGATGGCAAGCTTTACCGCCCTTGACATGCTAAGGAGGTATTTAGTTTATGGTGAGGGTCTTTCTCGCTATAGATTTGCCCTCGAGCTTAAAGAAAGAACTTTCTAACCTTAGGACAGAAGAAAAACCTTTTGCCCGTATCAAATGGGTAGAGGAAGAAAACTTTCATCTTACCCTTTTTTTCTTCGGGAACCTTGCTGAAAAGGAAGTAGAGAAGGTCATTAAAGTGTGCGAAAAAAGATTTAGAGAGTTTCCTCCCTTTGATCTAATTTTGACGGAGGTTTCAGGCTTTCCTAAAAAGGGCGACTTTCGAGTTGTCTTCCTTGGTTGCGAGGAGAGGTCAAACACCTTAGAAAAGCTTGTTAAAGAGCTTGCTAAGGATTTTAAGAAAAAAGGCTTTAAGCTTGAAGATAGAGACTTTCATCCTCACATCACACTTTTTAGACTAAAGGAGCTAAAAGACCGCTCAGCCTATCAAGATTTCGTTCAAGAATTAACAAAAAGAGCTCAATTCTTGAAAGGAAAAAGCTTCCCTGTAAAAGAGATCCTCCTTTTTGAAAGCAAACTAAGCCCTACTGGACCAAAATACACCCCCCTTAAGGTATTCCCTCTTGGAGGTGTATAGCCTTTGAAGAGAAGACTATTCTTAGGTTTAGCTGCTTTTATTTTTTTATTTTTTCTGTTTTTCGGAAATTATCATGAACGTTTATTTGGGCAAATCCGTTCCTTTGCTAAGGAAATTACAAACCAATCTCCCTCTTACGGAGATGCCCTGGTTATTGGGACGATAGCTGATGCAAGCATTCTTGTGCCCATGCTGGCAACGGATGTTATGAGCCATAGGGTTGCTGAATTGATCTTTCGCGGAATTGTGAAGTATGCTCCTGACCTCTCCATTGTTGGCGACCTTGCAGAAAGGTATGAGGTTTCAAAGGATCAGCGGATGATAACCTTTTATCTTAAGAAAAATGTTAAGTGGGAGGATGGCACACCTGTTACTGCTTGGGATGTTGAATTTGGGTTTAAGCTTATTACCGACCCAAAGACACCTTCCCCTTATGCGAGCGACTTTCTTGAGGTGGAGCGTTTCGAGGTAATAGACGACTACACTTTTAGGGTTTATTACAAAAGACCCTTCGCTTCTGCCCTCATCTCCTGGGGAAATCTTGTAGTTCTACCTCGCCATCTTTTAGCCAATAAAGACTTAAGCTACATTCAAAGAGAGTTTGGCAAAAGACCAGTTGGGAACGGACCGTTTAGATTTGTAGAATGGAAAAGGGGAAGTAGCATAAAGCTTGGGGTTAATCCTTTATATTCTGAGGGTAGAGCCTACTTAGACCAGATACTTTTTAGGATTATTCCAGACCCAACAACCCTTTTTCTTGAGCTAAGGTCAGAGGGGGTTGACTGGATATCTTTAACCCCTCTTCAATACCTTAGAATAGAAAGGGAAAAGGAATTAAAAGAGCAGTTTCAGGTCTACAAATACCTTTCCTTTAGTTACACTTACATCGGATACAATCTTAAGGACCCCCTTTTTTCCGACAAAAGGGTAAGGAAAGCCCTATGCTATGCCATAGATAAGAGAAAGGTGGTTCAAGGAGCTCTCCTTGGGCAGGGTTTACCCGCTTTCGGACCATATAAACCTGATGCTTGGTTTTACAACCCGGAGATTGAAAAAAGCTGCCCCTATGACCCAAAGAGGGCTTTAAGTATCTTGCAAGAAGCTGGCTTTGTTAGGGGTAAGGACGGATGGCTCTACAAAAACGGAAAACCCTTTGAGTTTACCCTGCTTACAAACCATGGAAACCTCCCAAGGCTTCTTGCTGCTCAGATTGTTCAGCAGGACTTAAAGAAAATTGGGATAAAGGTCCACATAAGGGTGGTTGAATGGACAACGCTGATCCATCAGTTTATCGACAAAAGAAGGTTTCAGGCGGTAATTCTTGGTTGGACAACCGGGCTTGACCCAGACCTCTACGACATCTTCCATTCAAGTAAGATAGACCCTCCGGGTTTAAATTTTATCTCCTATAAAAACGAAGAGCTTGACCGTTTGCTTGAAGAAGGAAGATATACTTTGGACAGGGAAAAGAGAAAGAAGGTCTACTACAGGGTGCAGGAGATCTTGGCTGAAGATCAGCCTTATACCTTTCTTTACATCCCCTTTAGCCTTGAGGCTATTCACCACCGCTTTCGTGGCGTTTCTCCTTCAGCAATCGGCATAGCCTATAACCTTGAAAGATGGTGGGTCCCAAAGGATAAACAAAAGTATTTGCAACCATAAATACAGGGGGTAGTCCATGAGCCCAGTAATCACCTTTTTTGAAGCAAAGGATTGGGAAAAGGAGGAATATCTACGCAAGCTAAAAGAGAGCCTTGGAGAAAAGTTACAGGATTTTAAGGTTAGGTTTGTTCCTTATACTCTAAACAAAGAAAGTAGTAAGGAGCATATCGACACAGAAATTGCGGTTATCTATTTGAATTCAGTGGTAGACGAAGAAGTGCTTGAACAAATGAAAAACCTTAAGTTTGTGATTACGAGAACAACTGGAATGGACCACATAGACATTTTGGCATGTAAGAAGCGTGGTATAGAGGTAGCTAACGTTCCGGGTTATGCAAGCGTTACTGTGGCTGAGCATGCTATCGCCCTTATGTTTGCCCTGGCAAGGCGGCTTAGGACGGCGTTTGACAAGATGAAGGATTTTGATTTTTCTCGTGAGGGATTGATGGGGTTTGACCTGTTTGGTAAGGTTGCTGGCGTTATTGGAACAGGGAACATCGGTTCGCACATCTGTCGAATAGCTTTTGGGATAGGTATGGAAGTTATCGCCTACGATTTATATCCGAATAAAGAGATGGAAAAACTTTACAAAGTAAAATACGTTAGCCTTGAGGACCTCTTAACCTCAGCTGATGTGATCTTCGTTGCTGTGCCTTTAACTAAAGAGACAAGGCATTTAATAAACTTAGAAAACATCAAGCTTGTGAAAGATGGAGCAATGCTTGTAAACATCGCTCGGGGTCCAGTAGTTGATACCTCGGCCTTAATCTGGGCTTTAGGGAACGGAAAGCTTAAGGGGGGCGTTGCTTTAGATGTTTTTGAAGGTGAGAAGGTTTTAACTGAAGCAAGCTTCCTAAAAGAAATATGCCCACCAGAGGTATTAACCAAAGCCCTTCAAACTCTTTATCTTTTCCGGTATCCTAACTTTATCCTTACCCCTCATGTTGCTTATTATTCAGAAGAAGCCATAGGAAGGTTGGTAGATTCTGTGGTAACAGAAATATCGCATTATCTTTTATATAAGCTTAGCACCAAAACCTACGGAGAATACTTCTAAGCAGAAATGAAAAAGAAGAGGACGAATTCCTCAAAGAAAGGTCCTTCAAAAGGACAAAAAGAAAGGTTTGCCGTGAGTAAAGCCTTTTTTCAAGCCTTCCCTGGGCTTATCGCCCTTCTTGATGAAAAGGGGACAATCATTCAAGTTAACAGAGCTTGGGTAGATAAGGGGTTAAAGTCTGGGCTTTTCTTCAGACCGGACACCATTGGCTACAACTATTTAGAGTTATGTAAAAGGGCTAAAGATGAAGGGGATGAGACGGCTCATTATGTGTTAGAAGGATTAAAGGAGGTTTTAGATAAAAGAAGCGAAGTTTTTTCTATGCAATACTCTTTTAATTTAGAAGGTATCTCTCAACCTTATCTTTTAACCATATTTTCTTTACCAACCAAACCAAGACTAATAGCAGTTGTTCATCAGGAAATACCGGAAGGTTTTTCAAATGCGAAAGAGATAACCAAGAAAACTCAAGCTGTAGCTAAGGATAAAGACCTTTCATTAAAAGGGAAGGATGAAGCTTTAACAAGCGGGGATTTAAGTAAGGAGTTTAAGTTTTATACACTACTCCAAAGCAAAATCATACCCTTTTTCCGTTTGATAATCCCTTATCTTCCTTCAGAGTTAAAGAATACTCTGGTAGACCTTGAAAGGGAGGTAAAGGATACGCTGCTTGAAGAAGCAAAGAAGTATCATCCGTTATCAGGATTAAGCCTTCGGGAAGCCCAAGTTGCCCTTTTGGTAAAGGAGGGGAAATCTTCGGAAGAGATTGCCAAGATCCTTGGTCTAAGTAAGAGCGCTGTCGATTTTTACCGGAAGAGATTGCGGAGGAAGTTCGGTTTAAAGGGAAAAAAAGAGAGGCTTTCAGAATATTTAAAAGAGCTTGAGTCCTCAACAAAATTGTAAGAAAGGTCTTTTAGAAACCTTCAATTTTGTCGAAGGTCATAAAGTTTTTAAGGATGCCAAAGCGTTTTAAATTGGCATGGTTCTTGAATCCTTAATTTAGGGACTTGACAAAAGGTAAGTCCCAAGAAAAAATTAAAAAAAATAAAGGAGGAGGTGGGTTATGAAGAAGGTCGTGAGTTTAGCTGCTATTCTTGGGCTTGTCCTTTCGAGTTCTGTTGTTTTTGCAGTTGAGACATGCGTAAAATGTCATAAGAGCATGGACAAGGTTGCAGAGAACATTAAGAAGAGCGGTGCTAAGTCTGCGGATGAGCTCCTTGATTTCTTAAGGAACAAGTCTGCTAAGAAGGCTATCCACAAGAGCGTAAAGGACGAAGACATTAAGAAGGCTTTTGCTGAAGTTAAAAAATAAAAACACGGAGGAGGTAAAACCATGAAGAAGCTCGTAGCCCTTTTAGTTGGTTTGACCTTTGCTTTTGGAAGCGTTGGGTTTGCTGTAGCAGCAGAGAAGAAGGATACAAAAAAGGACAACGCTACTGCTAACGCTACAAAGAAAGAAGAAAAGCCTAAGAAGAAAAAAATAGAGGGCTGCTAATTCAACCTTTATCACCCTCGGGCCCATCCGAGGGGGATTTTTTAATTTTATTATTCGCAGCTTTTGAACTGCCATTATTCAACCTGAGGATGTTAGAAAAATCTAGCAAACATACCTTGCCATCTTAAGGTA
>CAZJUD010000153.1:0-9321 GCA_964549125.1 uncultured Caldimicrobium sp. | reverse complement strand
AAGGTCAGTCGTAAACAAAGATATTAACCTCGAAGACCTTTTTCACGACCTTGCCTTAGCTCAAAGGTTTGGTTTTAGAAGAGTAAAGGTCTACTTCATGGTCGGTCTTCCGCTTGAGGAGCTATCAGACCTTGAAGAAATGATAAAACTTTACCGAGATATAAAGAAGGCGTTCTCCTCCATTGACTTAACCTTTTCAGCATCCATCTTTATCCCAAAGCCTCATACTCCTTTTCAATGGGCTAACCAAGTTGACCTTGATACCGCTAAGGAGAAGCTATCCCTTTTAAGAAGGGCACTAAAGAAGGGTTTTAAGCACCACGACCCCGAGCAAAGCTACCTTGAGGGGGTGATAGCAAGGGGCGGAAGGGAGCTATTTCCCCTTATTGAGCATTCCTATAGAAAAGGGGCAAGGCTTGACTCTTGGAAGGATTACTTTAACTTTAACATTTGGCTTTCCGGCGCAGAAAAATTAGGCATCGACCTTGCCTCTTACTTACGAGAAAAGGACTTTTCTTCGAGCCTTCCTTGGGATCATATAGATGTAGGAGTTAAAAAAGAGTTTTTACAAAAGGAGTTTGAAAGGGCATTAAAAGGAAAGATAACCAAGGATTGTAGGTTTAGTCCCTGCGCAAAATGTGGGGTTTGTAGAAAGGGAATAAAGAATGTTCTTACTACGGATGCCAAGACAACAAGTCAAACAGAGGAACTTAAAGCCTATTTTGGTGATAAGGATTTGGAGCAAGAATGCTGGTATCTTTTGGCTTACACTAAGCAAAGCTCTGCTAAGTATCTTTCTCAGCTTGAGGTTGTAAGGCTCTTTGAGCTTGTCTTAAGGAGGAAGGGCATTCCCCTTTCTTACACCCAAGGCTTTAACCCACGACCAAAGATGGTCTCTGGTCCTGCCTTGCCTGTCGGTGTAGAATCTGAAGAGGAATACCTTGCCTTTGCTATTAAAGGAAAGAACTATGCCGACGTTCTTTGCGGACTAAAGCTCTACGATGGATTAACGATCGTTGAAGTAAAAAGCATTTCTCAAGAAAAGCCAAAAATCCCAAGCCATCCCCAGATATTTAGGCTTCTTCCTTTAAAGGAAGTCGAAATTCCAGGCATTGACACTGAGGATTTTTCTTTGAAGAGAAACTTCACAGGATACGAGCTTATCATCAAGAAGGAAGGCTTAAGCCTGTTTAAGGTCTTAAGAGAGGTCCTAAGGGTTGAAGACCCTTTGTCGGTTCTTTCCATTGTGAAGAGAAAAGCTTGTTTTTTTTAAAATATAGGTTATGATTTTCCTTCAAACTTTTTTGCTTGAGGTGAGAGCATGCCCAAGATGAAGACAAACAGGAGCGCGGCCAAACGTTTTAAGGTTACCGCTACCGGTAAAATAATGCACAAGCCCTCTGGAAAGAGGCACAACCTAAGAAAGAAAACTGCAAAAGCTAAGAGAAGATTGAGCAGAGATAAGGAGCTCTTCAAGGGCTATTATAGGCATGTAGCTACGATCATTGCAGATAAATTCTAAAAATTTTATTCTTGAAAGGAGGAAGCCAAGATGCCAAGGGCAAAGGGTGGGCCAAAAACCCGGAGACGCCATAAAAAGCTCATCAAATTAGCCAAAGGCTACTGGGGGCAAAGGAAGAATGTTTTCCGTCGCGTAAAAGAGACGGTAGAGAGGGCTTTAGTTTACGCCTATCGGGACCGTAGGCAAAGAAAGAGGGATTTCCGAAGGCTATGGCAGATCAGGATCAACGCCGGTGCGAGACAGCATGGCTTAAACTACAGTAAGTTCATGGGTGGTCTTAAGAAGGCAGGAATTGAGCTTGATAGAAAGGTCCTTGCCTATCTTGCCATGAAAGAGCCTGAAACCTTTGCTAAGCTTGCTGAAATAGCCAAATCTAAATGGCAATAATTTGATCGGCTAATGACCAAAGAGGATGTTGCTAAGCTTAAGGCTGAGGTTGAATCTTCTTTAGCTCAGGCTAAATCCCTCGAAGACCTAAACAATCTCAAGGTAAAGTATTTAGGCAAAAAAGGGCTTATCACCCATCTTCTAAAATCTTTAAAAGAACTTCCTTTAGAGGAGAGGAGGGAGCTTGGCTCCCTCTTAAATGATATAAAGGACGAGTTTGAAAGGGCTCTTAAGGTTAAGGAAAGGGAAATTCTTTTAGCTGAGGAGGATGAGTTAACTGACCTTGACCTTAGCCTTCCTGGAAGACAACCTGAACTTGGTGCCCTTCATCCTTTAACTATCGTGATCTCTGAAATCTGTTCCCTCTTTGAACGCTTAGGCTTTGAGATAGCTGAAGGTCCGGAAGTAGAATCCGATTTTTACAACTTCACAGCCTTAAACATACCGGAATGGCATCCTGCTCGGGACATGCAAGCTACCTTCTATTTAGAGAACGGAGCCCTTCTTCGAACTCATACCTCCCCCATTCAGGTTAGGACAATGTTAAGAAAAAAGCCTCCTTTAAGGATTATAGCTCCAGGAAAGGTTTATAGATGCGACGCTGACGTAAGGCATTCTCCTATGTTTCATCAGATTGAAGGGCTAATGGTAGATGAGAAGGTTAGGTTTTCAGACCTTAAAGGGGTGCTTACCTACTTTGCCCAAAACATCTTTGGGAAGGATACAAAGATAAGGTTTCGTCCAAGCTATTTTCCCTTTACCGAGCCAAGCGTTGAGATGGACATTAGTTGTGTGATATGTAAAGGGGAAGGATGCCGAGTCTGCAGTCAAACGGGTTGGCTTGAGATCCTTGGGGCAGGTATGGTTCACCCAGAAGTATTTAGAGCCGTTGGCTATGACCCTTCAAGATGGCAAGGCTTTGCCTTTGGGTTAGGCGTAGAAAGAATAGCCATGATAAAGTATGGCATAGATGATATCCGCCTCTTTTTTGACAATCACCTTTACTTCCTCTCAAGCTTTAAATAGTTGGAGCTAAGGATGGATGAAGCTTTAAGAGGTTCCTGCTATGAAGGTCCCTGTTAGCTGGCTATCCGAGTTCATTGAACTTGAAGAAGGACCAGAAAGGATAGCAGAAATCCTAACCTTTGGCGGGCTTGAGGTAGAGGAGGTTTACGACCATTATCAAACCCTTGGGGAAATTGTAGCTGTAAAGGTCCTAAAGGTTGACAACCCAAGTGAGCTAAAGGACCTTGTAGTATGCACGGTTCATGACGGGAAGGATAGCTTCACGGTTTTGACAAATGCGGTTGAGATTGTTAAGCCTGGAAAAGTTTTAGCCCTTGCTCGTCCGGGTAGCAAAACCTTTTTCTGGGATAAGATTGAGGTAAAGGAGGTAAAAGGCTATAGGTCCTGGGGGATGTTCCTTTCTCCTTATGAGGCTGGGATCTCTGAAGAAAAGGATGTCCTTCTTGAGCTTCCTCTTAACATAAAGCCCGGAGAAAACATCTATAAAGCTTTAAACATTTCGGAAATCGTGCTTGATGTCTCTATTACCCCTAACCGAGGAGATTGTCTATCCATCCTTGGCATAGCAAGGGAGCTTTCCCTTCTTACTGACTGGGCTCTAAAGGAAGTAAGTTTTGACGAAAGCTTAAAAGAAGGGGTTCAGCCTAAAGGGAGCATTGAGATTCTTGATCATGACGGGTGTTTTAGGTATGTAGGCCGTTGGTTTAGCGGGGTAAAGGTAGCGGTATCCCCCTTCTTTATCCTTCAAAGACTTGTTTTTTGCGGGCTTAGACCGATAAACAACATCGTTGATATTACAAATTATGTGATGCTTGAGCTTGGACAACCTCTCCATGCCTTTGATTGGGAAAGGGTTGCAGGAAGAAGGATCATCGTTCGTCAAGCCAAGGAAGGAGAAAGGCTACTCTTTCTTGACGGGGTTGAGAGGGATCTTTCTTCCGAGGATTTAGTAATTGCCGATGCCGAAAAGGCTTTAGTCTTAGCAGGGATAATGGGGGGAGAAGAGTCTGGAGTTAGCGATAACACTAAGGAGGTCTTTTTAGAGTCAGCTTGGTTTAATGCAAAAAGGATCAGGATTTCCGGAATGAGGCATAGGCTCACTACCGAAAGCTCTTACCGGTTTGAACGGAAGGTTGACCCCGAAGGCGTCTATCTTGCCATGCTTCGGGCAACAGATCTTATCCTCCGTCATGCAAACCCCGAAGAAGTATCATCCGTCGTCGATGTGTATCCAGTTAGATATACACCCCCAAGGATTGACCTAAAAAAGAAAAGGCTTTCAGCCTACCTTGGTCTTGAAATTCCGGAAGAAAAAGTAGAAGGGATCCTAAAAAAGCTTGGCGAGGTTGAGCATACTCCAGAAAGCTTCATCCTCGTCCCCAAGAGTTATAGACAGGACCTTACGATACCAGAGGACTTGATTGAAGAGGTAGCTCGGGTCTATGGCTACGACAAGGTTCCCACAACCTTTCCAGAGGGAATCCTCTACTGCGAGCAACCTTTAAGCACCTTAGAGCTTACTCAAAGGATTAGAAGGTTGCTCGTTGGTTTTGGCTTTTTTGAAGCCATTACCTATAGCTTCATCGACCCAAAGCTCATAGAGCACTTAAACCTCTCCTCTGATGACCCAAGGAGAGATCCTATCAAGCTTGAAAACCCCATCTCAGCTGAGATGAGCGTTCTCCGCACAACCCTCGTCCCTGGTCTTCTTCAGGCAACCCTTTTCAACCAGGCTCGGGAGGTTGAAAGCTTAAAACTCTTTGAGGTTGGAAAGGTATTTTTTAAGGCTAAGGAGCTTGCGTCCGAAAGGTTGAACCTTGGGCTCCTCCTTGCTGGATGGAAAAGCTTACCTAACTGGTATGAAGAGGGGCGTCCTTTTGATATCTACGATATGAAAGGTGTGGTTTCAGCTTTAGGTGAAGCTTTACGCATTGACCTTCTGTTTAAGCCCTATAGCGAAGAGCCTTTCTTGAAAAGGGGCTTTTCCTATGACCTCTACCTTGGCGGGAAAAAGATAGGCTACTTAGGAAGGCTAAAGAGCCTAATTGCTAAGGATTTAGACCTAAGGGAACCTGTTTTTGTAGCGGAAATCCATCTTGATGAGGTCCTAAGCTCTATAGAGGGGGGAAGGGCTTTATCAGTTAAAAAGCCGCCCAAGTTCCCCTCTACCTTTAGGGATGTAAGCTTAGTCGTGAAAAAAGGGATACCTTTTGAATCCCTTTTAGCCTTTTTGAAGGCTAAAGAGATACCTTATCTTGAAGAGATAAAACTGATTGCGGCGTATGAAGGTAAGCCCTTAGCTCCTGATGAAAGAAGCCTTACCCTTAGGCTTTGGTTTAGGGCTGAGGATAGGACCTTGAGGGTTGAGGAAGTAGACCCCATAATTTCTCAGCTCGTTGAGGAGCTTGTTGAAAAATTCCAAATAAGACCAAGATAAAATTAAGCTTATGAAGAAGAGGTTGAGCAAAAAGGACATTGTTAAGATTCTTAGTGCGAAGACTGGGCTATCTGAGAGGTTTTTAAACAACTTTATCAACTCGCTTCTTGAAGAGATGAAAACCTCTCTTGACCTTGGAGAGAAGATAAAGATAATAAACTTTGGCACCTTTGAAGTAAAGAGGTCTAAGGATAGGATTGGGAAAGACTTTAAAACCGGGGAGCCTATTAGGGTTCCTGGTTTAAGGAAGGTGTTTTTCCACCCAGCCCCGGAGCTTAAAAACCTAATAAATGAAAAAGAAGGGTCAGACTGAACCTAAAAACTTTCATCCAGCCTCTGAAGTTGCAACCCTTTTAAAAATCAAACCTTACATTCTTAAGTACTGGGAAAGGAAGATTCCCGAGATAAAGCCTGTAAAAATAGCCAATAGAAAATACTATACCTTTGAGCAGATAGAAACTTTAAAGATAGTAAAAAGACTAATTGAGCAGGGCTTCACCCTCTCGGCAGTTAAAAGGGAATTAAAAAAACAAGCAAAGGTCCAAACTAAAGAAAAAAAAGCACAAGGAACAAAAGGCATAGAGGAACCAAAACCTTTCAATTTTTTAACTCTTTTCCCCGAATTGGCTAAACATTCTAATTCAGAAAAAGCGGCTTCAAGAAATTTAAGCCCCCATGATTTAAGACTACTTTTAAGAGAAGTTTTGCAGGAGCTAAAAGAGATTTATGAAAGCCTATAAAGTATTTCAGTTTAAGATTTTTTTCACAAATATCTTGAATTTGAAGATTATGTAATTATTTTTGGTTTAAAACAATCCTAAAAAGGAGGTGCGTCATGGCTGAGAGGTTACAGCTTTACAAGTGTGAAATCTGCGGGAACATCGTGCTTGTTATGCACGGCGGGAGAGGGCAACTCGTTTGTTGTAATAAGCCTATGGTTTTACAGGTTCCTAACACGGTTGATGCCGCTGTAGAAAAGCATGTCCCGGTTATTGAGAAGCATGGCGATGCCTACAGAGTAAAGGTTGGTAGTGCACCCCATGCTATGACTGAGGAACATTACATCGAATGGATTGAGCTTCATACTGATGATGATCGGGTTTACATCAAGTTCTTAAAGCCTGGAATGGAGCCAGAAGCAACCTTTGAAGTTAAGGCTGGTAAAGTAATGGCTAAAGAATGGTGCAACCTCCATGGCTATTGGGAGGGTGCTCAGGTTTGCGAACCTCAAAAAGCCTAAAAATTTTACTTAAGGAGGATAGCGATGAAAAAATACAAATGCAATGTATGTGGCTATGTATACGACCCAGAGACGGGTGACCCAAGCAGGAACATTCCCCCAGGCACTCCCTTTGAAAATCTTCCAGATGATTGGACTTGCCCAGTCTGTGGGGCTTCAAAGGAAGACTTTAGTCCTGAAGACTAAAGCTTTTTTTAAGGAGGTTATCCGTGAAGGTTGCCCTTTTTGCCTTTAGAAAGGAACCTATGTGTTTTATCCATGTGCTTCTAAATGCTTTGCAGTTAAATAATTTTGGCTATGAGGTTTAAAAAGCTTGTTTAGAAAAGGACCTAATAGGCGGGGTATGCAAAGCCTGCTCTATGAAGTTTGGTACCTATGAGTTTGCTAAAGAAAAGGGGCTAACAATTTTGGAAGACATGGCTAATCATGCTGGCATGGCACCCTTTATAGAAAAAGGGTATAGCATAATTACCTTTTAATCTTTGCTAAAAGGAGGGGGGTATGCAGGCTGTTAAGGTCAAGGAAGATTTTTATTGGGTCGGAGCTATCGATTGGAAGGTGAGAAACTTTCATGGATACTCAACTACAAGAGGAACGACATATAACGCCTATCTTCTTATAGATGAAAAAATAGTCCTTTTTGATACGGTAAAGCATGGGTTTGAAGAAGAGCTTTTGGCAAGGATTTCAAGCATCGTTGAGCCATCTAAGGTGGATTATCTTGTGGTAAACCACATTGAGCCAGACCATGCTGGTGCCTTTTTAAGAGTCGTAGAAGTAATAAAACCTGAAAAGATCTTTATCACAAGGAACGGAAGACAAGGCATCATTTCTCATTTTCACAAAGGAGACCTTCCCTTTGAAGAGGTTAAGACAGGCTATGAGGTAAAGGTAGGTAAAAGGACCTTAAGGTTTATCGAAACCCCGATGATCCACTGGCCAGATAGCATGATGACTTACATTCCCGAGGATAAGATCCTTGTATCTCAGGATGCCTTTGGAGCTCATTATGCTACGAGCGGGCGGTTTGATGATGAGGTGGATTTTTGCGAGCTTGTTCAAGAGACGCGCAAATACTACGCCAACATCGTTTATCCTTACTCTCAGCAGGTTGCTAAGCTTCTCCAGACAGTAAAGGAAATGAAGCTTGAGTTTGATTTTATCTGTCCAGACCATGGAGTGGTCCTAAAAAAGCATATTAAAGATATTCTTGCCCTTTATGAGAAGTGGAGTTCTTTTACTTGCGACCCTGTGGTTCTTATTATCTATGACACCATGTGGAATAGCACAGAGAAAATGGCTTATGCCATCATGGAAGGTGTTTCAAAGGAGGGAGTTGAGGTAAAGCTTAGAAACCTTACAGTTTCTGACCCGACAGAGCTTATGGCTGAGGTTTTGGAGAGCAAGGGCTTAATCCTTGGGTCGCCAACACTCAACAACGGTCTTTTGCCCACCGTTTCAGGCTTCTTAACCTACATGAAGGGCTTAAGACCAAGGGGTAAAATAGGTGCGGCTTTTGGTTCCTACGGATGGAGCGGTGAGGCGGTAAAGCTTCTCAATCAGTATCTGCAGGAAATCCAAGCCGAAATCGTCCATGAAGGTATACGCTGTAAATACGCGCCTGATAAAGAAGTCTTAGCTCAATGTGAAGAATTGGGAAGGCTTGTGGCAAGAAAGATAAAGGAGACCTGTTCTGTCTAAGTTTCATCCCAAGAAAGAAGAGATATTACACCTTCTTGAGAGGGTAGACCTAAAGGAACTTCCACAAGCCTTAAGCGTCTACCCTCCCTCTTCCATAGTTAGCTATTTCATCGGTGCCTTTTTACATAGGGATGAGCTGGTAAGATGGAAGGCTGTTTATGCCTTTGGAGTAACAGTGGCAAGGGTAGCCGAAGCTGAGATGGAGAAGGCAAGGGTAATAATCCGTAGGCTTATGTGGATGCTAAATGAAGAATCTGGGGGTATGGGATGGGGTGTAGGCGAAGGCTATGCTGAAGCCCTTTTTCATTCAGAAAGGCTAAAGAAGGAGTATCTACAGATCTATCTTTCCTACCTTTGGCCCGAGGGGAACTACTTAGAGTTTCCGCCAGCCCAAAGAGGATTAGCCTGGGGTATAGGTAGGCTTGCCCAAAAATACGAAGAGGAGGTCATCAAGCTCTCAGGGCATGAATATTTGTTTCTTCATTTAAGTTCGGAAGATCCCACAGTAAGCTTCCTTTCCCTTTGGTCCTTAACGCAGTTTAAATCGCTAAAAGGAAGCTTGAAAAAGGAGGAATGTCTTAAAACCTTGGATAGCTTAAAACAATTAGATTGGAAAGTACTGTTCTTTGACGGAGAAACTATAAAAATTTATTCTACCAAGGACCTTGAAACCTTACTCCTTCAATAAACTTTTTTTGGTAGGGCGTATAATCGGTTTTTGAGGCTTTTCTAAAAATCTTTCGGTTGAGATCCTAAATCTTGAAATGAGGATCTTTACCAGGTCCTTAGGCTACGCCTCAGGAGAAAATGAGGGCCGCCCCGAGTTTTTATGTCCTGAGCAAAGCAAAGGACCTTTTTTCCCCTCCTATTTGCTGAGGCTGCTTGAAAAATCTTGCAAACATACCTTGCCATCTTAAGGTAGCATTAAGGCCCTCTGAGGCCCTTCGCTGACGCTCAGGGCGACAAAAAAAGGCCTCAGGGCGGCAAAAAAGGGAGATCCTTCGCTTT
>CAZJUD010000152.1:0-6690 GCA_964549125.1 uncultured Caldimicrobium sp. | reverse complement strand
TAACTACTGAAGAATACTTATTTGATATGAATTACAGAAGGTTCATAAAAGATGAGCAATCAAGACTTAGAATTATGTTTTCTTTAACTCTTGGTTGGTTTTATGGCTCAATTTTTGTCTTAACTTTATTGTATGTGGTCTTTTTGCTCAGTAAAGGAGGTTAGGATCTGACGAGTAAGGTGTTTTAAAAACATGAAAGAGCTTTTTTATCTCCCAAACGTTATCTCACTTTCCCGTTTACTTCTTTCTTTTATTATCCCCATCCTCTGGATGAAACAGACCTCTTCCGATGTTATCTATACTCTAATTATCTTTGGTGTCCTCTCCGATGCCTTGGACGGGAACTTAGCAAGGCTCCTAAACCAGCGTTCAAACCTTGGCAAAATCCTTGACCCCCTTGCCGATAAATGCTTCATAAACATGCTCTTCTTCCTCTTCTATTATGAAAACCTCATCCCTTTAAGCCTTTTTATAGTGATCCTTCTAAGGGACATCTTTATCCTCATAGGAGCCCTCTACATCATCTTCTTAACCAAGGGGAAGGAAATCCCCTCCCCCTCCATCCTTGGTAAGGCAACAACCGTTACCCAGCTTATAACCCTTATGCTCCTTTTTATGCATTACTTCTTCTACCTTCTCCCAGAGTTTTTCTTAAGCCTTATCATCAACATAACCATTCTTTTAACCCTTAGCTCAGGATTACATTACCTCCTTAGCTTCCGAAGAATGCTTTCTCATGCTTAAGCCCTATTTGCCTATACCTTTGCCCATCCTTTGCTCATACCGATTGCCCATCTTAAAAGAGAGTTCCCTAAGGAGACGTCTATGATGAAATACGGCTATAATGAAATATTGAAAAATGTTAACCTTCCTTTCAAACCTTGCTACCCCAACGCTTAGGGGGTTAAGCTTCCTCTAATTCAGCAAATACTTTACCACCCTCTACTTTCCTAATTTTGACCTTAGTAAGCTCACCCTGGGCAAGGGGTCTATCAATAGAGCAATTGTTCAAAAGGGCATGGACATAGTTTTCAGTAAGAAGGGTTGTTTGCCCATCTTCTGCCCTTTCCACTATGGCAAAAAAGCTTTTACCAAGGAGCCGCCGATAAAAATCCTCTCTTTTCTTCTCTATCAACCTTCTTAGCATGCTTGAGCGGTGTTTAGCTATGCCTTCTGGCACCCTTTCTTTTATCTTTTCAGCTTGGGTGCCAGGTCTTGGAGAATAGGGAAATACATGAAGCCAGTTTAGGGGGGAATTTTCTACAACCTCAAACGTTTGAGCAAAGTCCTCTTCGCTCTCCGTGGGAAAGCCAACGATTACGTCGGCACCAAAAGTGGCATAAGGAAAGAGCTCCTTGAGATGCTCTAATCTTTCCATATACTCCTCTCTGGTGTAGTGTCTGTTCATTAGCTTAAGGATTCGGTTTGAACCGCTTTGCAAGGGCACATGAAAATGCGGACAGATGTGCCTTGAGTCCTTCAAAAAAGTAAAAAATTCTTCATCAAACTCGGTTACCTCAATGGAAGAAAGCCTAAGCAAAACCTTAGCGTTTGCCCTTTCGACCTCCTCTTCGAGCCTTTCAAGAAGATGGGCGAGGGAGCTCCTTGGGCTTAGGTCTTTTCCCCACATTCCGATGTGTATGCCGGTGATGACTATTTCTCTGTAGCCTTGTTTAATAAAGAGTCTTGCCTGTTCTAAAATCTGAGAAAGGGGATAGCTTCTTGAAGGTCCACGGGTATAAGGCACGATGCAGTAGGAACAAAAGCTCGAGCATCCATCTTGAACCTTCAGAAAGGCTCGGGAACGGTTGTAGAAATTCTTAAGAAGGGGAGGACTTTCCTTTTCATCCTCTAAAAACTTTGGTAAGTCCTTTGCCAAACCCTCTGCCAGGCCTTCTAAACAGGAAACGATATGGCTTGGGTTTAGCTTTGCCCGTTGTCCAAGCAAAAGAAGATTCTTAAAACCAAATCTTTCTGAAAGTTTAAGAAAATCCTCCTTGTTTGAAACAACGGCGCACCCAGTTAGAACGATAAGCTTTGGCTTCCTCTTTATCCAGGACTTAACGACCTTTTTTGTCTCAGATACTGCCTTTTCTGTTACTGCACAGCTGTTTAGGATAAAAACCTCAGCAGTGTCTTCAGAAGTTGGCATAAAACCAAGCTCGGAGAGCTTCTCATGAAGGCTTGCACTCTCAACCTGGTTTACCTTGCATCCTAAGGTCTTGATGAAAAAGCTCATTTCCTTCATAAACCCTGTTCTTTTAAAAATTCTTCTATGGCAGACACGACAAGCCTTTCATACTCTTTCTCTCCGATAAGCCTTCTCCCAAAGGAATAGTTTAACTCCGATAAAAGGGGCTTAAATTTAGCCTCATCTTCAGGGTCTTCCTTGAACAAAAGGTCAATAGCTACATGGTTTAGCCCTGTTTTTTTTAAAAGCTCTCCAACGACCATCAAGGTTCTTTTTTTCAATCTTTCACTTGGAGGCGGGATGAGTTTCCCATCCACCACAAGATTTTTTAAAAAACCTCCTTCACGGAAAAAGATAAGTCTTTCCTTTCCGATTACAATTACCCTTGCGTCAAACCCTGTTGGTATGTATTCTTGAATGATAAAACCATACCTTCCCTGCCTCTCCCAGGCTTTAATCTGTTTCAACACTTCTTTAAAATCTTCTTCACCCTGCACAAGAAAGACCTCTGAGCCTTCGTCTCCACGGTTTCCCTTTACCACAAACGGAAAGGCTGGTTTTTCAAAGGTTCTGTAAGGGTTCTCTTCGATACCGCAAAGACGGGGTATAACTATGCTTTCTGGATGAGGAAATTTTAGGGATTTAAAAAGAAGAAGAGCCCCCATTTTCCCAGGGAATTTAAACTTTAGCTCAAGGTTTGGAAAGACTGGTATCCCCTGGTTTTTAAAGAAAAAATAAAGTTCAGAAGGGGCAAAAGGTGGAAGGATGACCGCCCTTGCCTGAGAAAGCTTAGCTAAAAGCTTACCATCCAAAGCCTCAAAGATAAAGAAATTTTCGTCCCCTTCAAACATCGTCCAAAAGGATACAACCATCTTGCCTTAGCCTCCTTTTGCTTTAAATTTTATACCGATGAATGGGTTAAATGAAATGGGAAAATTTTTAATCCTTATCGGCGTCCTCTTAATAGTCCTTGGTCTTTTTATAAACTTCTTCCCAAAGGTCCCCTATCTTGGGAAGCTTCCAGGTGATATCCACATTAAGAAAGACAACTTTGAATTTTTCTTCCCTCTTGGTACATCAATCCTTCTAAGCATCCTCTTAACCCTCATCTTAAACTTAATCCTTAGGCGCTAATTTTCTTCCTCCCTTTCAGCGCAAAAAAACCAATTTTTCCCTTTATAAGGGTCTTTCAAAGTTAGACTTGTATGATAACCCTTTTCTTCGCAAGGCACCCCCATTATAACCAAAGTTGAGCTTGATTTGACACCAACTTTACATTTAGGAATCTTCTTTTCACAAAGGATGCTAAAAAGATAGTGAGGCTCATCAAAAAAACACAAGTTTTCTTGACAAGGTAAGCTTTTTTCTAAAGATAGAATCTGCGGTCTTAATGACTTAATCTGGTAGGCATAGGTTACGAAAACAGCTAAAAAGTTTAGGATAAAAAGAACAATACTAATGTAAAAAACAAACCTTCCTGAATAAAGATTGAGCAAAGTTTTGGTAAGAAGTATTGCAAATAAAGGATAGAGAAAAAGGAGATATTTATCAAATTTTTTGCCAGTAAAAGAAAGAATAAGGAGAGGTATAAAGGAGGAAATAAAATACAAAAGCATACCTTGATGTTTAATTTTAACCAAATCCCTCACCTTAAGCAACAAAAGTAATAGATAAGGCAAAAAGTTTAAAGCCAAGCTTAAAAAGTAGTAATAAAAAGGGTCACCTTTTTCTGCTGTTCTTGTCTTGAGGTCTAAAAGAAATACTTGGAAGGGCTCTTTACCGAACTTTAGATAGGCTAAGCCATACCATAGGGCTTGAGGAAGAAGATAGAGGATTATACCATGCAGCTTAAGGAAAGAAATGGCATCTTTTCTATATTTCAACACTGAGTATAAAAAAAGGCTGAACATCATTAAAAGGTTTAGCGGACCTCTAACTAAACTTGCTAAACTTAAAACAATGTAGAAGGAATAAATAAGATAGGATTTCCTCATCTTTTCATACTTTACGAAAAGATAAAAAGAAAGAAGACAAAAAAAGACAAATGACGGTTCAAGGTCTATCCTTAAGGCAAAAGAAAGAAATCTGTAACTACTAAAAAGAATAAAAATTGCTATCAAGCTTTGTCGTAGGTCCTTTTCTAAAAGAATATAAACTATATAAGAAATTCCAACATAGGATAATAGAGAAAGAGATCTCAAAAGGAATATCTGAACATCCATATTAAGGTTTAAGACTGAGGCAAGAAAAAGTAAAGGTGAAGATAAAATTGGATGAAGAGGAGGCTTAACGAGATAGGGCTCACCGTTTAGAGTTGGAAAAAGAGGATTATACTTAGATTCTAAGGCTATTAAAGCTCTCCTTGCCTCTTGATGGGAGGTTATAGGGAGGAAGTAGGCTTCAACGAAAAAAATTAGAAATAGGAGACAAAATAGATAGACAGGTTTTTTGGTTAGCATCTTCGGTGTAATTCTATAGCACTTTACAACTTTGGAAAGCGTATTAAGCTTAGGTGCCATGAAGCTAAGGCTTGCTCTCGTAGGCTGTGGTAAGGTTGCAGAAAGGCATCTGAAAATCTTGAAAGCCTTGGCTGATGAGGTTGAGGTTGTTGGGGTTGCTGATGTTAACCCAGATAGAGCAAACCTCTTTGCCAAGGAGCTAAACTGCAAAGCCTACACTGATTTTCGGGAGCTCATTAAAAAAGAAGACCCAGAGGTTGTCGACCTTTCTGTTCCCTCTGGTCTTCATGGGAAAATCGGGATAGAAATCCTCAAAAGATTTAAGAAGCATATCCTTGTAGAAAAACCCTTAGCTTTAACCCTTAGCGAGGCAAACAAGCTCGTTGAGCTATCCCAAAAGTATAACCTTAAGCTTGTGACCATATTCCAGAACCGAGCAAACTTGCCTGTTAGGCTTGCTAAAAAGGTTATTTCTGAGGGGTTGCTTGGGAGGATCATCCATCTCTCAGCTAAATTCTACTGGTGTAGAACTCAAAGCTATTATGACAGCGCAGCCTGGAGAGGGACCTGGGAGCAGGATGGTGGCGCCCTTGCCCAGCAGGGCTGTCATTTTGCCGATGCCCTTGTCTACCTTGGGGGGGAGGTTGAAAGCGTCTTTGCTAAGATGGGGACCTATCTTGTAAACATTCCAGCAGAGGACTTACTTGTCGGTATTATAAAGTTTAAAAACGGAGCCCTTGGAACCATCACTGCTACCACTGCAGCACGACCAAAGGATATAAAAGCTGAGGTTGTTGTCCTTGGGGAGAGAGGCTCTATCATCCTTGGTGGCTTTGCCATGGAAAGATTAGAGCATTTTGCCGTAGCAGATAGCGAAGCCCTGAAAGGTCTTAACTTGGATGAATATAGAGAAAACCCCCCCCATCCCCTTGGCTACTCCCACTTTACCTACTACCATTCAGCCCTTAGATACTTCAAAAACGAAGAAAGAGAAGATTATCTTGCTGTAGGAAAGGAGGCTCTCCCCTCTCTTGAATTGATAGTCGGTCTTTATGAGTCTGCGGAAAGGGGAAAGGAAGTAAGGTTTCCCTTTAAGCCATTAAGGACAAAGCTTGGGAGGAAAGATAATGCCCAACATACCCCTTCTTGATTTAAGAAGAGGATTTGCCGAGATAGAAGAGGAGGTCCTTTCAGGGTTTAAAGAGGTCTTTGCTACTCAGAAGCTTTTAAACGGAAAAAATTTGCTCTCCTTTGAGGAAGAGTTTGCAAGATACATCGGCACAAAGCACGCTTTAGGCTGTGCCTGCGGGACCGATGCTTTGGTTATGGCTTTGCTTGCTTGCGGAGTTGGGAGAGGGGACGAAGTCCTTCTTCAGGCTAACGCCTTCATTGCCGACTTTGAAGCCATCCATTGGGTTGGAGCAGAGCCGGTATTTGTTGACGTTGACCCAAAGACCTTTGGTCCAGACCTCGATGACCTTCGAAAAAAGATAACCCCTAAGACAAAAGCCCTTCTTCTTGTTCACATGTATGGTGACCCTGCTGATTTAGATGAAATATTAGAAATATGTGAACGCTTTGGAATCATTTTAATAGAAGATGCTTCACATGCCCATGGAGCGGAGTATAAGGGAAAAAAGGTAGGTTCCTTTGGGAAAGTTGCCTGTTTTAGTTGTGGACCTGTAAAAAATCTAAACGCCCTTGGTGATGCAGGAGTGATTACCACTAACGACGATGAAGTAGCCTCAAAAATTCGCTACATGAGGGTTCATGGGCAGGTGGAAAAGAACCATTCCCATTTTCCTGGCTTTAATTCCCGTTTAGACGAACTTCAGGCAGTAATTCTTAGAGCAAGGCTTAAAACCCTTGATGAAAAAAACGAAAAAAGAAGGGAAATTGCCCAAAAATATCGGGAAGGGCTTTCAGACATACCAGAACTTTTTGTTCATCCTGCTCCAGCACCTTACAAAAAAAGCGTTTACCACCGCTTTATTATCGGGACAGAAAGGAGGGATGAATTAGCAAAATATCTTAAGGAAA
>CAZJUD010000151.1:0-9651 GCA_964549125.1 uncultured Caldimicrobium sp. | reverse complement strand
CCCCGGCCGCCTGCGCGTCCGGCGAGGGGCCTCTTTTTGGCCGCCCGGAGGCCACAGGGCCGAGGGGTCTCCTTAGGTCCTTGAGGTCCTTCGGTAGCAGGCGCTCCCTCAAGATGGCATGGTATCTTCCCAAGAACTTTGGAACAGCCTTCCTTAGCAATCCAAATTTAAGTTAAACTTACCCCTTTTATTCCTTTAATATCTATACCGCAGTTCTGCTCTAAAGAAATGAGCAGTTTTTGCTTCTTTAGAGTAAAAGTCATCTGGGTCAAAGATTTCATATTGGAGCATTCCGGTTAAGCCTTTTTTGAATTGATAGTTTGCCATGATAAGGAATAGATCTCCGCGGTCTTTCCCGTTGTTGGAAAACATGTATGAAGGTAGGTTTTTTGTCTTTTCAACTGCGTAGAGCTTTTGATAACCGAGCTTTAGTCTAAGGTTTGGTATGGGTGTAAGATAGAGGTTGAGTAAAGGCATTTTAAGATTCGTCCAATAGCCGGGGATTGGGCCGCCTTTAGACATGGTTTCTAATAAATAAGTATAGATAATGAGCTCATTCCAGTTTGGGTTGCGGGAAAAAAGCGGGTTAAAGCCTTCATCTTTTTGACTCTTTGGGTCATCTCCAGAGAGATAGACATAGCCAAGCTCTATCTTGGGTTTCATCGGACAGTTAGAGAAGGATTTTTCGGCAAAGACATATCCACCCCAAGCCCTTCTATCAGTCCCGTTTGAGTATTCTCCAAACTGACGCACTAACTCAGCCCTAACCTTAGCTAACTTGAAATCATAAACAGCCCTTGCTCCAAGGTTATGAAGGTATGAGGCAACCTTTGTCCCGCCATACTGGGGATCATCTTCCTCCTTTTTGTAAATGTAATAAGGTTCCAGCTGAAAGCCATTTGAAAATTTGTTCCGAGAGTAGACCCAAAAGGCTAATTCATTCGAACCAGTTAGCCTTTTTTTATGTTCTATGTAGAGGCTTCCTTTGTGATCTTCACTTGGAGGCCTGTCATCATAGGCTGGGTGTATGTTTGGTAAAAAGACATCTCTCATGGTGTTACGAGCAACGACGATATCTACCGTGTTTTTAGGAGTGAGAGTTAAGACGCCTTTTATGGCGTTGAAGTAAAAGCTCCTTGACCCATCACCAGGCGTTCCGTCAAGGATGAGGAAGCCTTCGCCATACATGTCCTTCCCCAAGAAATCTTGACGTCCAATCCTCAAATTAAGAGGAAGGCCAAACAACTTATTTAGGTCAAGATAAAGGTTGTCTATTATTATCTCATCCTGATCAAACTTTCTTTTTTTTGGTGGTCTCTCCTTCAAAACATGATAATATGGTCCCATCTGATACTTTGGTTCGGTGTTTAGCCTAACCATCAAGCTTGTCTGATTGTTAAACTTTATTTCATCCCAAAGCATAACTCTTAAGCGGAGAAAGCTTCTATCTTTAAAAGAGTTTGTTGTGCTGTTTGTCCCTAAGGTAATTAGATTGTCCCAATTTTCGTAACGAAACCTCACATCAAACCCAGGTTTGTGTTCAAAACCAAAGGCAACAGCACCATTAAGCAAGGTTAAGCCAAGAAGGACAGAAAGAGTTTTTTTCTTTGCCATCATTCACCCCCTGCTGAGATTTTTGATAAAATGTAGGGTAACGAAAAATCAGCTTATGTCAAGAATATCAGAGGTTGTTTGAAAAATCATTAGTCCTTCTCAAGTCATTTTTAGCGAAAGCAAAGGCTCTCCCTTTTTGTCACCTGAGCAAAGCGAAGGACCTAATTAGATCCTTCGTTAGTTGACGTTACTTGAGAGGCCAAGGTATGCTTCCAGGGGATTGGTAAAGGTATATGGGAAGGTTGGGTATGTGATTAAGTAAAAGTATTCTCTGGATTTTTCAAACAGCCTTGTTATATTATCCTTATGTTAACTTTTGTTTTGACTTTGCTTGTAGGGTGGGTTGTTGGAGTGTTTTTCATTTTTTTATTTCCAATCTTATTTGTGCTTCTCATCCTTTTTCGGTTTATCTATTATTTTTTCATTGAGCCTAAGCTTCATCAGAAGAGGCATATTCAAGATACTCACTCAAAGGTTGAGCCCAAAAAAGTATCTCTCTTATAATCATTCTTCGAAAGTTAGAGTAGCTAAAACCATGAGATTTATCAGTTTCCATTCCCTATAAGTAGGTTTGCAAATTTTGAAAAATTAGCTACGGAGGAGGAGGGATTCGAACCCCCGGTGCGGGTTTTTGCCCGCACAGCCGATTTCGAGTCGGCCCCCTTCGTCCACTCGGGCACTCCTCCTGTGATATCTTATCCTAACATCCCTCTATCCTTTTCTTTGGCTGAGCTGGCTTAGCCTTTTCAGCTGGGGTTTCTGGCTTTTCTGGTTGTGCTGGAGTAGCTGGCTTCGCTGGTTGAGCAGGAGTTGCAGGAGTAGCTGGTGTTGCTGGTGTTGCTTGCTCAGCATGAGTTGCCTTTGATTCTTTTTTAGTTTTCTTTGTCTTTTTTCCCGGTTGAGTTGAATTTGCCTTATCAGCAGGTTTGGCTGAGGAGGGTTGTTTTACAGGCTCACCCTTCACTAAGGAAAAAGCCTTCTTTATATCTTCGTCAGAAAGGCTCCTGTGTATTCCTTTTTTAGCAGACTTATTCCTAAGAAAATCAAGAAGCTCGTTTTCACTCTTTGCTCCAGAACTTTTAATTTTTGAAGCAAGGACAGCCTCTGTCTTGTGACATTTCAAACAGGGACTTGCCATCCCTAAGCTCGGCAAAAGCAAACCTAAAGCACCTAACATAGCGGAAAGCTTACTCCCTTTCATAACAATTCCCCCTTTTTTGATTTAAAAATATAATCCAAAAATCGTATGGTTGAAGTTGTGGGATAGTAATTTTGCTCAGAATGAGAGTGCATCTCATCTTCTGGCTTTAAAAAAATCCTTTAAAAGTTTTTCTGCTTCTTCTTTAAAAAGGCCGTAGCGAACCTTAACCGTATGGTTTAAGCGGGGGTCGTTTGTTATCTGATAAAGGCTTAAGGAGGCTCCAGTTTTTGGGTCAAGCGTAGCAAAGATTAGTTCTGAAATCCTTGCTAAGACCATTGCATAGGCACACATGGCACAGGGCTCAAGAGTTACATAAAGCTTGCATCCAAGCAAACGATAATTTCCAAGCCTCTTTGCCCCTTCTTTCAATACTAAGATTTCCGCATGAGCTGTAGGGTCGCAAAGACTAATAATTCTATTGTGGTCCTTAGCTAAAACCTTTCCCTCGCCTGAAACCAATACTGCCCCAACTGGCACCTCATCCTCTTCAAAGGCTATCCTTGCTTCTTCTAAGGCAAGGGACATAAAGTATTCGTCCTCTTCGGTAAAAACAAAAGTTTCTACCATAATCTAAGAATTATAGAAACTAAAAAAAAGGAAACAAAAGGTATAAGTGAAAGGAGTTCAAGATAAACGACTTGACCAAGCTTTCTTTTAAGAAGAGTCTGATAGAGTAAAAGACAAGCAAGTGATGAAGCTAAAAATAAAAGATTAGCAACCATAAAATAAGATAAACCAAGAGGAAGAATTAAAAGTCCTGCTAATAGAATTTTTAGAAGTTTTTTTGTTCGTTTTTCGTCAAAATCAAATAAGGCTAAAAGGAAATTTCTTGGCAAGAATCCGTCTGTCTGTAGATAAACCATCTCTAAATAAATCTTAGCAAAGAGTAAAAGCAAAAGAGCGTAAAAAGATAGAATAAGAAACTGATCGTCCCACAAAGGATAAAGATAAAGGAGAAGAGCAAGGTATAAAAGTAGGTCGATACCACCTTGGATAGGACTTTGCTTAAAAAGAAAAGAAAGAAGAGGGAAAACGATCACTAAGCTTAAAATCCTTGGTTTATAAATAAGACCAAAGACGATGCTTAAAAGAAAGAGCCCTGCTAAAAAGAGCCAAAAATAGCGTGTAAGGTAGAAATTACCCCTTTCTGGATAGAAAAAGATAAAGGCATCTCGATTTAAAAAGTTCCCCAAAAAAATAAGAGCGGTTGAAAAGAAAAAGGAAAATAGGAGAAAAGTAATTTCAGAAAGGCTAAAGTGTATGCCTTTTATTAATAGGAGAGCAAATAAAAGTATAGGGATAAAGAATCCTGCGTATACTTGGGAGATAGCAAAGCTTCTTAAAACATTATAGGTTTTTGAAGTATGCCTCTTTAAAAGGTCAACCACTGAGTTTATTAACCAGTTTGGAGTTGAGGCGCCT
This sequence comes from uncultured Caldimicrobium sp., assembly GCA_964549125.1. GTDB lineage: Bacteria > Desulfobacterota > Thermodesulfobacteria > Thermodesulfobacteriales > Thermodesulfobacteriaceae > WYEG01. The sequence goes on along the minus strand of CAZJUD010000151.1, from coordinate 5,414 downwards.
GCTGTTATTCCAAGGCTTCTAACCTTTTTTATCTCTTCAAGCGGGATCTCTTCTGGTCTTTCCACGAAGTAGACTTTTTTGCCTTGGGACTCTGCGATCTGGGCAAGGCGTTTGGTGTTTGCTGAAAACTTTCCACCTACTACCACGATGGCTTCGCAGGACTCACAAAGCTTTCTTACCCCAGCCTGCCTTACTTCGGTTGCGTTGCAGATGGTGTTAATGATTTCAACATCCTTGAACCTGCTTTTTATTTCCTCGGCTAACAACTCAAAGACCTCTTCATCCTGAGTGGTTTGAGAAAGGACTACAAAGGGGGTTGATGAGGGAAGAGCCTCTAAATCTCGTAGAGAGGAAACAACGTAGCCCTTTCCTTGGCAGTAGCCAAGTATCCCTTTTACTTCAGCATGGTCCTTATCTCCGATGATGATGACCGATTTTCCCTCTTTCACTGCCCGATCAGCCAATGCTTGCACTTTAAGAACCCGAGGGCAGGTGCCGTCAAGGAGCTTAAACTTCTCTTCAAGAACCTTTTTTTCTTGGGGAGGGATTCCATGAGCTCGTATGACGCATACTCCCCCAGTTTTTCCTTCCTCTGGTGTTTTGATAACCTTTACTCCAAGCCTTGATAAAAGTTCAAGGGTTTGGGGATTGTGTATGAGTGGCCCGTAGGTGTAGATTGGCGATAGCCCTTGATTTACCGCTCTAAGGACTAAGTTGACTGCCCTTCTTACACCCATGCAAAAGCCTGCCTTCTCCGCAACCCTTATCTTCATAGCCTTTGACTCACCCTCCTTGCAATCTCCTCCAGCAACCCTTCTTCGGCAAAGCTAAAGTAGCCTGAATCTCCTACTATCAAATGATCTACAAGTTTAATATGAAGGAGCTTTCCAGCAAGGTAAAGGAGCTCTGTTAAACGTATGTCATCAGGAGAGGGCTTTAGATTGCCTGAGGGATGGTTGTGGGCAACGATGATCGAGCTTGCTGAGAGCTTGATCGCCTGAGAAAAAACCTCCCTTGGGTAGACAACAGCTTCTGTAATTGTTCCCTCAAATAGCTCATCAACATGCAAGACCTCAGAAACTGCGGAAAGATAGACTACAACAAAGGTCTCCCTTTTTCTTGCTTTAAGTTCAAACCAAAGGTAATCGTAAACCTCCTTTGGGGAACGAAGATACACCGCCTTTTTTGCCCTTGAGCGAAGGTAGCGCCTTGCTACCTCCCTTGCCACTTTAAGGGGAAGAATGGCAGAAGGACCAAGTCCTGAGATTTGAAGAAGTTCCTTGGGTTCGGCATCGAGGACTCTGCTTAGGTCATTCTGAAAATTCGCCAAGAGCTCCCTTGCTAATTTTCTTGTGTCCTTTCTTGGGATGCCAAAGAAGAGAAGAAGCTCAAGCAGGTCCTCGTCAGTAAAAGATTCTGGTCCCTCACGAAAAAAGCGCTCCTTGACCCTTGCCCGATGACCTAAGGCTTTCTTTTCAAAGTCTTCAAGCCTTTTTAACTTGGCTTTAAGTTTTTTATCTTTAGTTTCGATGCCTTCGCTCATAAGGTCTTAGAGGGAAAACTTAGCCTTCACCTTGCCTTTTAAGCTAAACTCTCCTGTTGTAAGGTTGTAGTAAAGCTCGCTTCCTTCAAGAAGCATCCCATCTTTTTTTATCAAGACGCGCCCAGGAGCTCTTAACACCCCTTCTTTTACACTGTAGAAGAGCTCTTCGGTGAAAATGTCGCCGTGTTTGTCTGTCTTTAACTCTACGGTGCCTCGAAAGTGAAAAAGCTCTTTCTTCTTCTCGTAAAAACCAAGCTTAGACTTGATGTTTATCCCCTTCTTTGGACTTACAAGCTCTAAGTTTTTGGCTGAGAAGCTTTCATCAGGCTGTTTTTCAAAATAGCTTGCCTTAATCTGCAGGGAAAGCGCACTACCCTCAAACCTACGGTAGTTAAAGTCTTGGATTTTAACGGACCTTATTTGGGAAAAAGCGTGACCTGCAAGAAACATTAGTAGGAGTAGAGAGAAAAAAGCTCTTCCCATTTCCCTTTTGCCCTTATGATAAGCTCGCAAACTTCCCTCACTGCTCCCTTCCCGCCTTCCCTCAAGGTAATGTAATGAGCATATTCCTTAACAGGAGGCCAGGCATTTGGCACAGTGATTGCAAGACCTGTTCTCCTAAGGAGAGGAATATCTACCCAGTCGTCACCCATGTAGGCTACACTTTCAAAAGTTAGTCCCTTTTGCTTAAGGATGCTTTCTACAGCGGTAAGCTTATCAAGCTCACCTTGAACGATTATCTCTATTCCGAGCTCCCTTCCACGGTGCTCTACCACCTTAGAATTCCTTGAAGAAACGATGCCTACTTCGACTCCAATTTTTTGGAGAAGCTTAATCCCCATTCCGTCAAGCACGGAGAAAACCTTTATCTCCTCTCCTGAGCCGGTAAGGATAATAGCACCGTCAGTCAAAATTCCGTCCACATCAAGAAGAAGGAGCTCGACCCTTTTTGCTCGAGAAAGAACCTCAGGAGGAAAATCCATGCCTTTGAGCAACTGCTAACAAGTCTGCAATTTGAGAAAAAAGTTCCGGAAGAGCATTTAAGGGAAGGGAGTTTGGTCCATCGCATAGGGCTTTATCTGGGTCAGGATGAACTTCCAAAAATAGTCCTCCTACACCTACAGCAACCGCAGCCCTTGCTAAAGGAACCACAAACTGCCTTTCTCCTCCAGACCTTCCTTCCCCACCACCGGGAAGTTGAACGCTATGAGTAGCATCAAAGATAACTTGATCTGCGTATTCCTTCATGATCAGAAGGGAACGAAAATCTACGACAAGATTACGGTAACCAAAGGTAGTTCCTCGTTCGGTTAGCCAAACTTCTTTTGGGTTTCCCGCTCGAGTTTTTTCAACCGCATACTTCATGTCCCATGGAGCCATAAACTGTCCTTTTTTGATGTTCACTATCCTTCCTGATTTCCCGGAAGCTACAAGCAAGTCCGTCTGTCGGCAAAGAAAGGCTGGTATCTGAATTACATCCGCTACTTGAGAAACAGGCTCAACCTGCCAGGTCTCATGGACATCGGTAGTAACAGGGACACCGACCTTACTTTTTACCTCAGCAAGCATCTCAAGCCCCTTATCTAAACCCGGTCCACGGTAGGAATAAAGGCTTGTGCGGTTTGCCTTGTCGAAAGAAGCCTTAAAGATGTAAGAAAAGCCATGTTTTTGGCAAAGTTCCTTCACGAAGGAAGCAACGGTTAAGGCTCTGTCAAGGTCCTCAAGAACGCAAGGTCCTGCTATGATTAAAAACTGTTTCATAAAAAAAATTTTAATGGATGTAAGCAAAGTTTACAAGAAGGAAGATTTAGAAAGTTTGATAAGGCTTTAAGCAAAAGTAATCTCCAAATACGGAGGGTTAATTTTTGCTGACCTTACCTCTTTGTGGATCAAGACCCTTGGAAGAAAGAAGTGCTTCTTAAAATTGCCGATCCTTATGGTTAGTTCATCCCCAGAGTGAAAGACTTCTAACTTTTCCTTTGGAACCTCTCGGAGATGAAGCTTTAACACAAAGCTTCTATCCTGCTCAAAGACTTCAAAGGGTTTGTCCTGATAGAAGACTTCGCTCGGGTCTTTATCTCCGTATACAAGGCTTCCAAGTTCCTTAAGCTTATCTAAACCAAGGACTTCTCCTTTGAGATAGGGCACTTCAAATATAGGAGTAGGGTAAAAATTTTGATAGATCTGCTCTAAGTATTTTTGCTGGATGCTTGCTAAGAAGTTTCCCTTTTCGGCTATCCTGTTTACTAAGATTGCGTCAACAGGGAAACCAAAAAGGTGTAGGTAGGTGTAAGCCTTCTCTGTTTCTCGAAGGACCATCTTTTCAGGGTTGGTTACAATCCTCACTGAAGAAATCGTAGGGTTTTGCAGGAGATAGTAGAGGTTGTAGACCTGTCTGAAAAGGTCTTCGAGGGCATCGTAAGTTTCTTCTTCAGGCAAGGGCATGTCTGTTGCTACTTTAGCCACAGGGCGGATAAACTTCATGAGCTTTCTCTGAAGCGGCAGGACCTTAGTGATCCACCAGCTTGCCGCATCAGGCAGGCTGAGAAACCTTAAAGTTTCGCCTGTTGGCGCAGAATCGACGATGATCACATCATACTTTCCCTCTTCCACATGGCTATTTATCCAAAGAAAGGCAGAGACCTCTTCCATCCCTGGCAGAATGGACATCTCCTCCGCTAAGACTTCATCAACCCCCTGCCATTTGAGAAGACTCCTCAGATACTCCTGAAGCTTTCCCCAGTACTTTTCTACCGAAAAGTAGACATCAATCTCCTGAGCGTATAAATTTTCAGCGATAGCTTTTGGTTCAGGTCCTACCTCGACCTCTAATACATCAGAAAGGGAGTGAGCTGGGTCTACAGAGACAACCAAAACCCTTTTCCCAAGTAAAGCAAGGTAGGCTGCTGTTGCTGCAGAGAGAGTGGTCTTCCCAACTCCGCCTTTTCCAGTAAAAAGAATGATGCGCATGTTAAGATTCTACTCTTCAGTCTCTACTTTAACCTTTTTTACTTCCTTTTTTGGTTTTTCAAGCTCTTCTATCTTCTTCTCGATTAGCTCTTTCAGGGCAAGTAGCATCTCTTTTTTGGCGTTTTTAATATGGGTTCTGCTTTTTTCAGGGACAAAGGAGGTCAAATCCTCGATGAAGGCTTCAAAAGCCTGGTTCAAATGCTCAATCCAACGAAATTTCATGGTGCTTCACCTCCCTTTTGGCTTATAATTTAATCATAAGATCTTAAAAAAAGGATTCAAGATGGAAAGGACGGCGCTTAGGTCATATTAGAGGCTTGGAGCGACGAAAGGTGTGATCGGAAGTAAAGAAAAAGAGGATCGTTGCTACAATGAGGTTAAAGGTCCTTCGCTTTTCTCTAAATAGCTAAAGGAATAAATATGCAAAGCATTGAATGATTCTTGACAGGTTAAAAACAAGAATTTATCATAAAAGTATGGAAGCAACTAATCCTTCCAATTTTCAAGGATATTCTAAACAGGAACTTTTTGCTTTATTCCGAGAATTTTTAGAGGAATATTACAAACAAAAAGAAAAAGAGCTCTACGAGTTATCTCTTATAGAACGTATAGTCCGTGTAGAGGAAGAGCTTAAAGCCCTAAGAAACGAGCAGGGCTATCGATTTGAGGTTTTGGTCCGTGAAATGAATGCTCGATTTGAGGCACAGAAGAGGGAGAGCGATGCTCGATTTGAGGCAATAATGTCAGAGCTGAGGGCACTTAGGGAGGAGATGAATGCACGGTTTGAGGCACAGAAGAGGGAGAGCGATGCTCGTTTTGAGGCAATAATGTCAGAGCAGAGGGCGCTTAGGGAGGAGATGAATGCACGGTTTGAGGCACAGAAGAGGGAGAGCGATGCTCG
>CAZJUD010000150.1:0-1677 GCA_964549125.1 uncultured Caldimicrobium sp. | reverse complement strand
AAGTTGCCGGAGGGTGTGGAGATGGTGATGCCTGGGGATAATGTTGAGCTTGAGGTGGAGTTGATAAAGCCAGTGGCGTTGGAGGAGGGTTTGAGGTTTGCGATAAGGGAAGGTGGAAGGACAGTAGGAGCAGGTGTTGTCACAAAAATAATAGAATAGGTAGCAAGGGGTAATGGTTATGCTTAGCTCTCCGAAGATACGAATCAAGCTTAAAAGTTATGACCATCGGGTTTTAGACCGCTCGGTTATTCAGATTGTGAACACAGCAAAGGAGACTGGAGCTAAGGTGGTAGGACCTATTCCGCTTCCTACGAAGATTAGTAGGTGGACTGTCCTCAGGTCTCCACACATTGATAAGAATTCACGGGAGCAGTTTGAGATAAGGGAGCATAAACGTTTGTTAGAAATTTATGAACCAACCCAGCAGACGATAGATGCTCTTATGCAGCTTGAGCTGCCTGCTGGGGTAGAGGTGGAGATAAAGACGTAAGGGAGTGATGGATATGAAAATAGAGGGGATCTTAGGCAAAAAGCTCGGCATGACCCGAGTTTTTGATGGTGATGGTAATGCCATACCAGTAACTGTGCTTGAGGTTGGTCCTTGTGCGGTCGTTCAGGTAAAGACAGTAGAAAAGGATGGCTACAATGCGGTCCAGCTTGGATTTAAGCCTAAGAAGCTAACCAAGTGCACCTTACCCATGATCGGGCATTTTCTGAAAGCAGGCCTTGATACCGGTTTTTATATCCTTAGAGAGTTTAAAGTAGAGGATCCAAATCAATTTAAGCCTGGACAGTTTATAACCCTTGCAGATTTAGCTCTTCACCCGGGGATGAAGGTTGATGTCACTGGGACAACTAAAGGTCGTGGTTTTACTGGAACGATAAAGCGTTGGAACTTTCAAAGGCAGCCGATGAGCCATGGTGCCAAGAAGGTTCATCGCAAACGCGGATCAAGCGGAGCAAATACTTTCCCAGGACGAGTTATCAAGGGAAAAAAGATGGCTGGTCACTATGGTGCCGAGACAGTGACCATTAAAAATTTAACAGTCGTTGATGTGATACCCGATAAAAATTTACTTTTAGTGAAGGGTGGAGTGCCTGGCTATCCTAATGGTTATGTTATGATTTACTTTAAATAAAATGAGGGAGAAGCTGATGAGTGAAGTAAAAGTTAAGCTTATTGATGGACAAGGGAAAATAGTTGGAGATATAGGTCTGCCAGCTGACATATACGGAGTTGTTCCTAAGGTTGGACTGCTGCATGAGGTTGTACGCTGGCAGATGGCAAGATGGAGGGCGGGTACAGCCTGTAGTAAGACAAGGGGTGAAGTAAGGGGCGGTGGAAGGAAGCCCTGGCCACAAAAGCATACAGGCAGGGCAAGGCAGGGCTCTATCAGAGCTCCTCAGTGGGTTGGCGGAGGGGTTGTGCATGGTCCAAAGCCAAGGGACTATGAATTTAAACTAAACAAGAAGGTTCGTAGGCTTGGGTTAAAGATGTCCTTAGCTTCGCGAGCTTTGACTGGGAATCTTTTTATAGCCACAGAGCTTCCCAAGTTAGAAAAACCAAAAACAAAAGAGATAGTGAAGTATTTAGGCAATCTTGGGACAGATTCTGCCCTCCTTGTCGTTCCGGAGAGGCACCTTGTTTTAGAAGCCTCGGCGAGGAACTTGCCTAAG
>CAZJUD010000149.1:0-9279 GCA_964549125.1 uncultured Caldimicrobium sp. | reverse complement strand
ACTCTCGGTTTGAGGCGTTGATGAGGGAGATTAATGCTCGGTTTGAGTCCTTAGAAAAGAGGTTGAATTTTATGCAATGGTTTATTGGAATTTGCTTTACCATCATTATGTTAGCTTTAACCATCTTTAACTTTTTGAAATTTTAAACCCCGATTGATTTCTTTCATTTCATAAGCTTGTCATTTTAAACCCTTTTCGGTATTATGAGGATATTAGAGGTCCTTCGGGCCTTACGGCCCTCAGGATGACCTCTCTACTCCGTAGTCTTGAGCGTCAGCAAAGAGCCTTTTTTTTAGCCCCTGAGCTGAAGCCCTAAGGGCGATAGCCCGAATAGCCTCCCTTCTGTCGCCCTGAGCGAAGCGAAGAGCCTCAGAGGTCCTTCAGGGCTAACGCCCTGAAGAAGGACATGTGAGGAAGGTCCGTCTCCCCTTGTTAAAGCCTGCTTGCAACAGTCGAGCCCCTCTGCTTATTCTCAGGGGAAGCTTTTAAAAAAGGGTATGCGACCCTTGTCTTGCCGCATTGTTCCATGCCGTGTAAGCTCATTAAGCTACAGATCGTCTAAGCTAAACCTATGTCATGGCCGAGCTAAGAAGTAGCTTATTTTAGGAGCATTACTATCAAGATTAAACTTATCCCTGAGATAAAGATAGTCGCAAAGAGGCTAAGGAAGAAGGGACGAAAGCCAATCTTTAGAAGGGCTCTAAAATCTGTTTCTAAGCCCATTCCAGCCATAGCCATCATGAAGAGAAACATATCAAAGAACTCTATCCACTTGACAGCCTTTGGAGTGAAAAAACCAAGCGAGTTTAAGGTGACCATCAAGGCAAAACCCAAAAGAAAGAGGGGAGCAGTGATTTGCCTTTTGACGCTTTTGTCTTCCATCTTAAGTTTGCCTAAGCTAACGAGATAGGCAATAATAAAAGCCAAGGGGATAAGCGCAATGACCCTGGTAAGCTTGATGAGGATTCCAATTTTACCGCTAACTTCTCCTCCGGCAAAAGCTGCGGTAACAACCTGGGCAACTTCATGCACCGAAGCTCCTACCAGATGTCCATACTGACTTTCATTCAACGGTAAAAGACCAAGCTTAAAGAGGAAAGGATATATAAGCATAAGGAAAGTTCCAAACACGGTGATTGAAGCAATAGCAACGAGGATGTTCTGATCACGAGCTCGGGTGAGAGCTCCTATAGTCAAAATAGCCGCTGCCCCGCAAATTGAAGTCCCAGTAGCTATGAGTAGCGCTGAAGTGCCCGGAACCTTAAGCACCTTACCCATGAGCAAGGTGAAGATGAAGGTTAAGATGAGAGGAACAATAGCTATAAGAAGCCCCTGCCAGCCAAGACCTATGATGGTATCAACAGTGATCCTGATCCCCAATAGGGCTACGGCAAGCCTTAGGATTTGGCGCATGGAAAAGTAGATGCCAGGCTTGTAGGTTGATGGGACGATAAAGAGGTTGCTAATAAGCATGCCTATGCCAAGGGAGGCTATGAGCGGTGTTACATAGGTGAGCTGTGAGCCTGTATGAAGGGCTAAAGCGGAGATGAAAGCAGTTAGGGCAAGACCTGGTAAAAGGACTTCTACCTCTGGCGGAATAAAAAAACGAGCCTTTATGGCTAAACTCCCATTGCTTTGCCTCTCCTCCCCCTTTTCATCCCTAACTTCTTCACCTTCTACCTCTTTGACCTTTTCCTTTAGTTCCATCGCGCATCCCCCTTATTTTGGAATTATTTTGGAATAAACAAATGTCACCTTTTTAATATAACTTTTAAATATCAAATCTTCAGAATAAAAAGAGTTTTTGTGAAATATTTAACAAATTTTTAACAAATTCTTTTCAGCCCTATAAGTTTGGTTGAGAGGCAGGAAAGAAGTTGTACATAGAGGGAAGCCTTAGGTTGCGGATGCTCCTTCAAGATGGCAAGCTGTGCTTGTAAGAATTTTAGAACAGCCTCCTTGGTTTCTTGACAAGAGGAAAATTTAATCTTAAAATAAATAAAAAGTTTGGGGCCGTAGCTCAGAGGGAGAGCGCGTGAATGGCATTCACGAGGTCGTGGGTTCAAGTCCCACCGGCTCCACCATCTAATCTTTTATGCCTCAAGATAAGATAATCAACTTAGAAAAACGCCAAAACCTCGGAGAAAGACAGGCTTTAAATCCTGTCGAAGAAACAATCCTTCGCACAACAAAAGAGATAGTCATCAAGTTCATTGAGATGGGCCGCTGCTCTCCGGCAACTTTTGAGGAAGTCTTTACCTTGGTCCATCGGGTAGTAAAAAAGACAATAGAGCAGGGTTAAGGCATTGGTTAAAGTCTTAGCCGTTCATGGAAGCCCTCGCTTAGGAGGAAACTCAGACCTTCTTCTTTCTGCTTTTATCGAGGGGGCCTCATCAAAAGGTGCAAGCGTAGAAAAGATTTCCCTCTATCAGCTTAAATTTTCACCCTGCATTGAGTGCGGAGGCTGCGACGAAACTGGAGAATGCGTCTTAAAGGACGACCTAACCCCTATCTACGAAAAAATTCTCTCTTCTGATGTGATAGTCTGTGCAACCCCCATATTTTTCTACGCTCATCCGGCGATGCTACAAGCCTTTTTTGAGCGTTTCCAAGCCCTTTGGTGCCGGAAATACCGCCTAAATGCCCCTCATCCTCTTGGGAAAACTCCTAAGGGATTACTTCTTGCTGTTGGAGCAACAAAGGGTAAGAAGCTTTTTGAGGGGCTTGTTAGGACCTTTAAGTATGTTATGGATGCCTGCTGGGGTGTTTATGTAGGGGGATTATTCTTTCGTGGTGTTGACGAAAAAGGAGCAATCCTCAAGTTTCCTGAATACTTAGAGAAGGTAAGAGACCTTGGGGTTGCTGTCTCTACACATCCTGAAGAAGAGTGGCAAGTTGAAAGAAGCGCAACTCCATAAGTTTCATAGCTTTCCATACTTTTTGAACAGCTCAGTGTAGCCTCGTGCTCTTTCTTCTGGGTCATTGCCTGTCCAAAGGTCGCTTATTACGGCGATAAGGTCAGCACCCTGCTTTATAAGAATTTCTGCATTTTCAAGAGTTATGCCACCGATTGCGCAGATGGGTATGCTTAGCTCCTTCTTAGCTTTTGGTAGAATTTCAAAGGGAGCTAAAGGAGCCTCTGGTTTGGTTGGAGAGGGGAAAAAGCTCCCAAAGGCAACATAGCTTGCCCCAAGGCTTTGAGCCCTTTTTGCGCGTTCAAGGTCTGCATAGCAGGAAACACCAACCACCGCATCCTTTGGTAAAAGTTTTCGTAAATGAGCTATGTCTTCGTCATCCTTCCCCACATGAACCCCGTCTGCAGAAATCTCTTGTGCCAACTTTACTCTATCGTTAACGACAAAAAGGGCTGAATAGGCATGGCAAAGCTCCTTTAGTTTTTCAGCGATAGGAATTAGCTTTTCATCTGGATTAGTCTTATCCCGAAGCTGAACCACCCTTGCTCCACCTTTTAAAACCTTTTCAACTAACTGAAAGATTTTCCCCCCTTCATAAGGGGTGAGCCTTTCATCCGTTATGGCATAAAGACCGGCAAGCTTCATGATTTGCTCTTCTGCTTTAGCCTTTCAAGTATTTGGGGATTGATGGAAAAGGAATGCTCCTCTGTGGGGAAGGCTTTTTCTTTTACTTCTTTTTTGTAGGCTTCAAGGGCTGATTTTAGAAGCTCAAACCCGTTAATGTAAGACTTTACGAACTTTGGGCGAAAGCCTGGCAAAAGTCCAACTACATCGTGGAAGACAAGGATCTGACCATCGGTGAAGGGTCCAGCTCCTATGCCAATTGTTGGGATGCTTAGGTTTTCAGTAATGAGCTTTGAAAGGTCAGAGGGGACACACTCAAGGACGATGGCAAAGCAACCAGCCTTCTCAAGAGCCTTTGCCGAAGAAAGAAGCTCCCTTGCTGTTTTAAAATCCTTTCCTTGAGCCTTAAGCCCCCCAAGTTCTAAGCTCCTCTGAGGTGTTAGTCCAATGTGTCCAAGAACAGGTATCCCAAAAGAGACAAGGCGTTTAACAAGCGGAACGACTTCAGCTCCGCCTTCAATCTTTACCCCATGGCACCTTCCTTCTTTGATAAACCTTCCTGCGTTCTCTATAGCCTTTTCTATGGATGTGTGATAGCTAAGAAAGGGCATGTCGCCAATTCTTAAAGTGTTTGGAGCCCCTCTGGCAACTGCCTTGCAAAAAAGGAGCATCTCTTCCATGGTAATGGAATAGGTGTCCTCCTCTCCAAGCATAACCATGTTTGCAGAATCACCGATAAGGATAAAGTCAACGCCAGCCATTTCAGCAAGCTTTGCCGAGACATAATCGTAGGCTGTGACTCCGCAGATGACCTCTTTCTTCTTCTTAGCTCTTAAAGCTTGGGGACTTAATTTAAAAAGGGACATTGCTTTGTCTCCCCCCGAGGACTAAGCCCTTTTCTAAGATGTAGCGTTTGCCAAGTTCAGTTAGCACCCGTCCTCTCCTTGTGCGAGAGACAAGCCCAAGTCTGATTAAAGGTGGCTCAAAGATAGTCTCAAGCTCGGAAGGAGAGATCTGCGAGGTTAAGGCTAAGCTTTCAAGTCCAGCTGGACCTCCGTTAAAGTGGTGGTAAAGGGTGAAAAGATAACGCCTGTCTTCTGGCGAGAGACCCCATTCATCTATGTCAAGAAGCCTTAAGAATTCATTCACGGTCTCTGATGTTATCTGCCTTTTTAGGTCTTTATTTGTGCCGTTTAAGTATTCGTAAAACCTTCTAAGTAAGTTTAGAGCTTGCCTCGGTATGCCCTTTCCAGCCTTTGCAAGAAGAAGGGATGCTGAACGCTCAAGGTTTAAACCAAGCTCCTTTCCTGCCCTTTCTACAATCTCCGCAAGCTCAGCCTCGTCGTAGAAATCAAGCTTAAACACAAGTTGGAAGCGGTCAAGAAGAGGGGGTAGACAAAGATTGGGCTTGTTTGTAGCTCCAATCAAGGTGAACTTGGGAAGCTTTAAGCGAATTGTCTTCGAGGTAGAGCCCTTGCCAATTACGATGTCAAGGGCAAAATCTTCCATGGCAGTGTAGAGAATCTCCTGACAGACCTTGGGGATCCTGTGAACCTCGTCGATGAAGAGGATGTCTCCATCACGAAGGCTTGTCAAAAGGCTTGCTATGATGCCCGGTTTTTCAAGAACCGGTCCTGAGGTTTCTTTTAAATTCCGTCTAAGCTCATGGGCGATGATTCGTGAAAGCGTTGTTTTTCCAAGTCCAGGAGCCCCGATGAATAGGGTATGAGGGAAGGCATCCCTTCGCTGTTTAACCGAGTTTATGTAGATAGAGAGCTCTTCAACGACCCGTCTTTGTCCGATAAACTCTTCAAGGCTTGTTGGACGAAGGTTCTGCATTTACTATTTATTATAAAACAACTTGAAGATACGCAAAGGAGGGATTATAATTGAATTGTGCCTATCTACGAGTTTAGCTGCGAAGTTTGCGGTCATTTTTTTGAAAGCCTTTTAAGTATTGGTGAGGATTTTCCAGCCTGTCCTCAGTGCCACTCAAAGCAAGTGATAAAGGTGCCTTCAATCTTTTCCTTAAAAGATGCTTCTTCAACAAGGCGAGCAAGGGAGAGCGCAATTCTTAAGAGGGCAAGGGATTATCTTATAGACGGAAAGTATAAGGATGCCCAAAGGTTCTTAGAGAAGGCAAAGGAATTTTATCCCACCGATAGGATAAAAAAACTATCCGATGCCCTAAGCGAACGAAAACCAACTTCGGGATACTTTGTCTCAAAGCCTGAGATAGTAATTACTAAGAAGAAGGGGAGTTAAGCATGGACTGGCAGGATGACTTCTCAAATTTAATAACCTTTAGCACCTTCATCCTTTCTTTAAACACTGCAGCCCTTGTCCACCTTGGAGAATTGCCTGACCCCTTAACTAAGGAAAAGAGGGTAGACCTTGTTTTAGCAAAGCAGGTGATAGACACTCTGGAGATGCTCCGCGAAAAGACAAAAGGGAACCTTACACCCGAGGAAGAGGAGCTGTTTAAGAGCATCCTTTTTGATTTAAAGCTCCGCTTCGTTAAGCTCTGTCCCTAAGCTTTTTCTAAAATCTTTCATGAATTTTGAGAGTTTGCTTTCCCCAGCCAAAATCAACCTTACCCTTCAAGTTCTAAAAAAGAGGGAGGACGGCTATCACGAAATCTACACCATATACCAAAAGATAACCCTCTTTGATGAGCTTGAGGTTAAGCCACATCCAAGGTTTGAGCTTGAGTTTTTAGCAGAGGAAAACATCCCTATAGAGAGGAACTTGGTATTTCGGGCTTATAAGCTTTTTACCGACACTTATGGAATAAAGGATAGCTTTAAAGTGAGAGTTATAAAGCGAATCCCTCTTGGCGCTGGTCTTGGGGGAGGAAGCAGTAACGCTGGAACCTTTCTTAAGTTCTTAGGGCAAAGGTTTGGGATACCTAAGGGAGAACTTCTTTCCCTCGGGAAAAAACTTGGTGCCGATGTCCCTTTTTTTATTGAAGATTATCCTTCAGCCTGCGGGTTTGGCATAGGAGAGATTTTAAAACCCTATCCTAACTTCCAAGCCTTTTATCTCCTTTATTATCCTGGTTTTAAAGTTGAGACTGCCTGGGCTTACAGGGCTTTAAATTTTAAAGGTGAAAAAAAGCCTTATCTTTACAGTGAAGACCTACCACCTTGGCAAGATCCAAGGGGGCTAATAAACGATTTTAAAAATTTGATCTATTCTGAATATCCTCAATTTCAGGACATTGAAAAAAGCTTTAGAAGGACGGGCGCTAAGGCTATAGGTTTAAGTGGAACAGGTTCAACGCTTTTTGCAGTCTTTGAGGATGAAAAATCGGCTACTAAAGCCTATGACCTACTAAAAAATTTTTTAAAGGGTGGTAAAATTTATCTTGCTCGCAGTTTGTAGGTGTAAACCTTTAGGTTTACTCCTACAACAAAGATGTTTCTGAGAGGTCCTTTGGTAGATTGTGCCTTGGGATGACAGCCGAGGGGGACATAAATTTTGGTTTTAAAAAGGAGGAGGAAGGATGTTCTTAAACCATATGAAGCTCATTTCTGGGACGGCAAACCCTGAGCTTGCCCAAAAGATAAGCGAGTACTTAGCTACTCCTTTAGTGCAAACCAAGATAACCCGCTTTAGCGATGGTGAGATCTTTGTTGAGATCAAGGAAAATGTGCGCGGGGCAGATGTGTTTATCATTCAACCTACTTGTCCGCCGGTTAATGAGAACTTAGTTGAGCTACTTATCATGGTAGATGCCGCAAGGAGGGCATCAGCAAGGAGGATTACCGCCGTCATCCCCTACTACGGATATGCAAGGCAGGATAGAAAGACTGCTCCGAGGACTCCCATCACCGCAAAGCTCGTAGCTAATGTCATCGTGGTGGCTGGGGCAAGAAGGGTCCTTACCATGGACCTACACGCTGGACAGATTCAGGGCTTCTTTGATATTCCAGTTGACCATCTTTATGCCATGCCAGTCTTCTTGGAATATCTAAAGGACAAATTTCGCGGAGAGGAGATAGTTATAGTTTCCCCAGATGCCGGAGGTGTTGAGAGGGCAAGGGAGTATGCAAAAAGGCTAAACGCAACCATGGCTATTGTGGACAAAAGAAGACCAAGACCAAACGAAAGCGAGGTCATGAACATCATCGGAGATGTAAAGGATAAAATTGCGGTCATCATTGACGACATGATCGACACTGCAGGAACCATCTGTAAAGCAGCTTCAGCCATCATGGATAGAGGTGCAAAGGAGGTTTATGCCGTAGCCACTCATCCGGTCCTTTCAGGACCGGCAATAGAAAGACTTGCCCAATCTCCTATCAAGGAGGTAGTGGTTAGCGATACCATCCCTCTAAGGGAAGAAGCTCAGAGGCTTGATAAAATTAAAGTGCTCACTGTCTCCAAACTTTTAGGGGAGGCAATAAGAAGGATCCACACGGACGACTCTATTAGCTCACTTTTTATATAATAATTATTACTCTTAAGGAGGGAAAGAGATGAAGCAGGCAACGCTTTCAGCTCAGAAGAGAGAGAAAGTTGGGAAAGAGGTTTGCAAAAAGCTTCGCAAACAGGGTAAGATCCCTGCTATAATTTACGGACCTGGGATAGAGCCGCTCCCTATCGCTGTGAACTTCAATGAATTCGAAAGGATTTACAACCGGTATAAAGGAGAGACGGTGCTTTATCTTCTTGAGGTTGCTAACGGTGAGACCCAAAAGTATCAATGTATATTAAAGGAATTTCAGAGAGACCCTGTTACGGACAGGTTCATTCATTTAGATTTTTATGCTGTCTCAGCAGAGAATGTTCTTGAAATAGAGGTCCCGATCGAATTTGTTGGAAGACCGGTTGGGCTTACTAAAGGTGGAATTCTTGAAGTTTTCTTGCATGAGCTTACAGTGGAATGCTTGCCTACCGCCATTCCGGATAAGATCGTCGTTGATATAAGCCATCTTGACGTAGGAGATAGCTTGCATGTTAGGGATATCAAAGTGCCAGAGGGGATAAAAATTAAGGACCGTCCGGAGGAGACAGTCTGCACAGTAGTTGCTGAAGAGGAAGAGAAAGGAGAAGGTGCTGAAGAAACTGCTACTTAATAGATGTGCGTTAGATGTGGGTCTTTTGTGGGCTTGGTAATCCTGGGAAAAATTACGAGAGGACGAGGCATAATTTTGGTTTTATGGTAGTGTCTGCCTTTGCGGAAAAACGGCGGCTAAGGTTTAAGTATGATGATTTCTATCCTGCTGAAGTTGCAAGGCTAAACGGGACTTGCCTCCTTTTTAAACCCATGACCTACATGAACCTCTCAGGAGTTGCCGTTAAAAAGCTTTTTAAAAAAGAGGGCCTAAAGCCCGAAGAGCTCTTGGTTATATACGATGATATGGACTTACCCCTTGGGAGGATTAAGCTTTTACCTAAGGGGGGAGCAGGGGGGCATAACGGAGTAAAGTCTATAATTTCAGAGCTTGGTGTAAATACATTCCCCAGGCTAAAGCTTGGCATCGGTCGCCCACCAGCAGGAGTAGACCCAAGAGATTTTGTCCTCTCGCCCTTTACTTTTGAGGAGTATTCAATCGTTGAAAAGGTAATTGAACTGGCTACCCAAGCCTTGGAAGACCTTTTACAGGAAGACCTGTTAAAGGTAATGACCAAATACAACTCTATAAAAGTGTAGAACGGGGAAAAATGACTGAACAACGAAAGGACAATCAAAGTTTTAAAGTTTCTTTAAAGGAAAAGCTTTTAAAGATAGAGG
>CAZJUD010000148.1:0-7767 GCA_964549125.1 uncultured Caldimicrobium sp. | reverse complement strand
AGGGTGACAAAAAAAGGGGCCTCAGGGCGACATGGTGGGAGGGTCGTCCTTGAGGGTGCGAATGCGACCGAAGGACCTCGGGAGACCCTTCGCTGCCCCTTCGGGCTATCGGCCTCAGGGCTAAGGCTCAGGGTGACATGAAAGATAGGCCTCAGGGTGACCCCCTTGAAGTTATATCGGAGACAGCGAAGGATGCCCAAAGCGGGAATGCTTGCTCTTAGACCAACATCCACCCTGTAAATAAAAATTTTTTGTGTTATATTTATGCCCAAACCTAAGGGGTGTGCAAAAAGAATGAGGGTAAAACCAGCAAAAGAGGACCTACTTCTCCTTTATAAGAACGTTGATTTTGAGAAGCTTATTAATTCCTATGCTCAAAAAATGGAAGACCTAAGGAGGTGTCTTTGACTTAGATAGCCTCAAGGAAAGATTAGGGGCTATTGAAAAATCCTTTTCCCAGAATGTTGATTGGTCTTCTCCAGAAACAAAACGTCTAATTAAAGAAAAGGCTCAGTTAGAGGAAAGGTTAAAGCTTTTTGAGGGGCTTCAACACAAATTTTCCGAGCTTAAAGAGTGGTTTGAACTTTACAAGTCTGAGCCAGACCTTGAAATTTTAAAGGGCTTTTTAGAGGAGCTAAAGGATTTTGAACAAGAATTTATAGAAAAAGAAACAACCATCCTTCTTTCTGGGGAATACGACCAATCCTCAGCCATCCTTTCTATCCATGCCGGAACTGGTGGAACCGATGCCCAAGACTTTGCCTACATGCTTCTTCGGATGTATGTTCGGTGGGCTGAAAAAAGGGGTTATAATGTTAAGATAGTTGATGCCCTCCCAGGTGAAGAGGCTGGCATCAAAAGCGCAACCATCCTTATTGAGGGTCCCTGGGCTTACGGAAAATTAAAAGGTGAAAAGGGGGTTCATCGGCTTATCAGGATTTCTCCCTTCGATGCTAACGCAAGGCGCCATACCTCTTTTGCTTCAGTCACCGTAATTCCAGATATAGAGGAAGAGATAGAAGTGGAAATTAGGCCAGAGGATTTAAGGATTGAAACCATGAGGGCAAGCGGGCATGGTGGTCAGCATGTTAACAAAACCGAAACAGCTGTCCGAATTACCCACCTTCCTACCGGTATAGTCGTCACTTGCCAGAATGAAAGAAGTCAGTATTTAAACAAAATGACCGCTTTAAAGATCCTTAAATCTAAGCTTTATCAACTACAAAAGCAAAAGCTTGAAGAGAAAAAAGAGGAATTAATCGGAGAAAAAAGAGATATATCTTGGGGAAACCAAATAAGGTCCTACATCCTTCATCCTTATAAGGTTGTAAAAGACCATAGAACACAGCTTGAAGCCTTTAAGGTGGATGAGGTGTTGGATGGTGAGATAGACGATTTTATTCGGGAATACCTCCTTTGGAGCTGTGAAGCAAACAAAAGGGAGACGAACCATGAAAAAAGAAAGGCTTAAAGCTCTGATCATGCTTGAAGATGGGACCCATTTTTGGGGCTACTCCTTTACCGGACCAGGAGAAACCTTCGGAGAAGTTGTCTTTAACACCGGGATAACAGGCTATCAAGAAATCCTCACTGACCCGTCTTATTACGGGCAAATTGTCACCATGACCTATCCTTTGATCGGCACCTATGGAGTAAACGACGAAGACATGGAAAGCGCTCGCATTCAGGTTGCTGGCTTTGTCGTTAGGGAGTATCAACCATATTTTAGCAACTACCGGGCAAAAAAATCCCTTGGGGATTGGCTTAAAGAACAAGGCATACTTGGGATTGAGGGGGTAGATACCCGGGCTCTTACAAGGCATATTAGAAACTACGGAGCCATGAAGGGGGGGATGACAACCGAAACCTTAGACCCTAAGAAGTTCTTAGAAAAGGTCAAGGAAAGCCCGGATTATGTAGGGCGTGACCTTGTAAAGTTTGTCACCTGCCAAAAACCTTACTACTACAGTTCAGAGGGCTTTGACTTTAACTGTCAAACCTTTAAAAACAAAGCTGAATACAGGGTAGCTGTTTTAGACTGTGGCTTGAAATACAATCAACTTAGACTCTTGTCCCAAAGAGGGGCTGAGTGTTTGGTATTTCCTGCGGATACACCGGCTGAAAAAATCTTAGCTGAAGATCCTCATGGCATCTTTCTTTCAAACGGACCAGGAGACCCAAGCGCCCTGCCTTATGTGGTTGAGACGGTTAAAAAACTTTTGGGCAAACGCCCTATGTTTGGCATCTGCCTTGGGCATCAGATCCTTGGTCAAGCCTTATCCGCTACAACCTATAAGCTTCGCTTCGGGCATCGTGGAATAAATCATCCAGTTTTGAACCTACTCAACGGAAGGGTTGAAATAACCTCTCAAAACCATGGATTTTGCGTAAGGACGGAAGAGTTACCAAAGGATGTGATAATCACCCACATAAACCTTAACGACAACACCCTTGAAGGTATATACATACCCGACCTCAAAGCCTTCTCCGTTCAATATCATCCAGAAAACGCACCCGGTCCTTGGGATTCTCTCTATCTGTTTGATAGCTTCTTCAAGCTCATGCGCGGTGAATATGAAAATCTATTCTCTTAGCGACCTCCCATTATCCTTTTCTACCGTTATCGCTATCGGAGCTTTCGACGGACTTCATCTTGGACATTTAAGGCTCCTTGAAGAGGCAAAAAAACTTGGCGAAGAGCTCCTTGCAACCCCCGTAATGCTAACCTTTTCCCCCCATCCTCGTGAGGTCCTGCAACCCCAGATTCCTTTCTACTATCTTACTCTTCTTGACGAGAAAATTGAGACCCTATCAGCTCTTAGCTTTCCTGTTATGGTAGTTTTGCCCTTCACCAGGTCGTTAGCTGAGCTCACTCCTGATATTTTTGTAGAGCAGTATTTAGTTGACTATTTAAAAGTAAAGGCGGTCATCGTTGGGTATAACTTTCGTTTTGGTAGAGGAAGAAGCGGAGATGCTGAATTTCTGTTAAAGATGGGGGAAAAGTATCATTTTATGGTAAGGATAGTAGAACCAGTAGAAATTGAAGGCATAAGGGTATCAAGCAGTCTAATTAGAGAACTCCTTTTAAAAGGGGAGATTGAAAGGGCAAACAAATTGCTTGGCAGACCTTACAGTCTAAAAGGAAGAGTAATCTCAGGAAAGGGCAGAGGTCGAATACTTGGATTCCCAACAGCAAACTTAGAAATTTCAAGCAAAAAACTAATCCCCAAAGAGGGGGTTTACGCAACATGGGTATACATAGATAATAAGAAGTTTAAGGGGGCTTTAAACATCGGTAAAAATCCAACCTTTGAGGATAAAAAACTGTCAATCGAGGTGCATATTCTTGATTTTTCGGAAGACCTTTATAACAAGACAATAAAAATTGAGCTTATTAAATACATAAGAGGGGAACAAAAGTTCCCCTCCATTGAGCAACTTGTAGAACAAATCAAAAAGGATTGTCAAGTAGTAAAAGAAATCCTATCAGTGTAACACCAAGTTTATTTCAATAAACCTTTTCTCTTTAATTCTTCAACAAATTGGTCGTAGATGTTTCCTCTTTTAACTACCTTTTTAGGGATGGGAACTCCTCTCTTTCTCAATTCATTGACTATTTTTGTAACCTGAAACTTGCTGATACCAAGCTTCTCAGCAATTTCAGAAGCACTCATCTTAGAATAATTCTCATAAACAAACTTAACATCATCGAGTGTAGCAGGTCTGCTCCTCTTTCTCATGACCTATAACCTCCTATGTTTTTATTTAAAATTAAAATATAACTTTAAAGAACAAAAAGTCAATACATTACAAGATGGATATGTATAAAAATTTCAACTACATCATCCAAATGTTCAAGGAAGAACCAAATCATTCAATAGAATTACCCATCTTTAAAATGGAATAGAGAGGATAATTAGAAATTGAAACTAAGAAGCCATGCCTAATTTCTGTCAATCCAAACTTTTTGGGCGTAAGAGAACGCAATTAGCCAACTCTAATTCTGAGCCACTATACTGTCATACTATCAAAATCCGGGGCATTCTTTGCCTTACTTGGGGTAGCCTCTTTTATCTATTAAACCAAACCATTTATAAGCTTCTTATTTTCCTTATCAGGTGTAGCCTGCTCGCTTGCGGCAAACACTGGGCTTGCCATTAAACCAAGAGCAAGGAGTAAACTTAAAATCTTCTTCATAGCTCCACCTCCTCCTTTTAAATAGGCATAACATGCCAATAACTGAATGTCTGATTTTAAGCCCCTGAAAAATTTTAACGACAAAAAAATGTCGAAATAGACTGACAAATTGGGGACATTCTTTACTATAAAAAAATCACTGTTTAATGGACGCAAATTGTATTATTATTACTACTATGCAGGAAGTAAGGGCTCCATCAAAGGTCCTCTTCTTTTTTTTCTTGCTTATAATCCCTTTTCTCTCTTTATCAATCTATTCTTATCATCCTTTAGACCCTGGGTTCGGTGTGGTGGGTGCTGAAGGGGTCCGAAACGTAGCCGGGCTTCTTGGTTCCTATGTAGCCTCTTTATTTTTTACCTTATTTGGTTTTGCCTCCCTTTTTATTCCTCCTTTTTTAGCTTTGGGGGTCATCTTAACATTGACCAGAATTCCTCCGTCTAAAATCTGGACTATCCTTCTTCTTTTTTTTATCCCCTTAATTTTTTTGCTTTCCTATCTTTTTAGAATTTCTGCCCTTGAGGGCATGTATTTTCTTGATAGGTTTCCGATGAACTGTGGGGTCATCGGAGAAGTTACTTTCCTTTTAACCTCAGCAATCGGGGCTCCGGGGCTTTTTCTCCTAATCTTAACTATGTTTTCGGTAGCTACCTATTTAGGGCTAAAAGAACTCAAAATCCTCCCCAAACTTGTAGGACTTTTTTCAAGCAAAGAAAAAAAAGAAAACCTGCGAACTGAAAGCTTGATGAACCTTCAACCCGAAGCTGAGGGGACTGAAATTAAGAATACTGTTAAACCCGAACAAAAAAACAACAGAAAAAAAACTGTTCTCAAAGAGAATGACAGTCTTAGAGAACCAAAAGAATTTGAAGAGCCTGAAAAACTTGAGCTTCCTCCTCCTTTAAGCCTTCTTGAGGAGCCAAAGACCCTGGGGTCCAAAGTTAGAACTGAAGAGCTAAAGGAGAGGGCTTTACTCCTTATGGCAAAGCTCCGCGAGTTTGGGATCGACGGCGAGGTGGTCCACATCAATCCCGGTCCAGTGATCACCGTTTTTGAGTTTAAGCCTGCACCCGGAATAAAGCTAAGTAAAATCTTAAACCTCGTTGATGACCTTGCCCTTGGACTTTCCGCAAAAAGCGTGCGCATCGTTGCTCCGATTCCTGGGAAGAACGTCATAGGTATAGAAATTTCAAACCCTCAAAGGGAATGGGTCTATCTCAAAGACATCCTTCAAAGCAGAGCATTTCAAGAATCTACTTCTCCTTTAACCATTGCTTTAGGTAAAGACATATCTGGGAACCCTGTATGCACCGACCTTCGAAAGATGCCCCATCTTTTGATTGCAGGTAGCACGGGCTCAGGAAAAAGCATCTTCCTCCATTGCGTAATCTTGAGCCTCATCTACAAATCTACTCCGGATAACGTAAGGTTCCTGATGATTGACCCAAAAAGGATTGAACTTTCCGTCTACGAGGATATCCCTTATCTAATCCATCCTGTTGTGCTTGAACCAAAGCTTGCCACCAAAGCCTTAAGATGGGCTGTGCAGGAGATGGAGAGACGGTATGCCCTATTTGAAGAATCCTCGGTAAGAAACTTGGAATCCTTTAACGAGCAGTTTGAAGAGAAGCTCCCTTACATCGTTGTCATCATTGATGAGCTTGCCGACCTCATGGTAGTCTCATCCAAAGAGGTAGAAACGCTTCTCACAAGGCTTGCCCAGATGGCTCGCGCAGCAGGGATTCACCTACTCGTTGCCACCCAGAGACCGTCGGTTGATGTGATAACTGGGCTTATTAAGGTTAACTTTCCGGCAAGGATTTCTTTTCAGGTCACCTCTAAAGTAGATTCCCGAACTATTCTTGATGTTCAAGGGGCAGAAAGGCTACTTGGAGCTGGGGACATGCTCTTCTTGCCCCCTGGGTCTTCTCATTTACAGAGGATCCATGGTCCCTATGTCTCTGAAGCAGAGGTTAAACGAGTAGTTGAATACCTGAAGAAGGTTGAGAAGCCTACCTATCTTGCCGACCTAAGCCTATCAGTAGATGAAGAAGAGGAAGAAGCCATCCTTAGAACAGGTGATGAAGATGATGAGCTTTATCAAGAGGCGTTGAAGATAGCCTACCAATACGGTAAAATTTCTACATCGATGCTTCAGAGGAGGCTTCGCATTGGCTACAACCGGGCAGCACGGCTTGTTGAAAGGATGGAGAAGGAGGGCATCATCGGTCCGAGCGACGGTGTTCGCCCTCGTCCTGTTATCGCTCCTCATCGTAAACCCCTTTAAGGGTTATCCTCAAAGCATCAATCAAGTTTTGGATAACATTCAAGCCTTCTATGAAAGCACACAAAGCATAAGGGCTGAGTTTGTGCAAGAAACCATTCATCCAAACGGGCAAAAGGAGGTTAGGACTGGGCGAGTTTGGATCAAAAAACCAGGGCTTTTCCGGTGGGAATATCTAACCCCCGAAAAGTTTATCGTTATATCCGACGGGACAAACCTTTATGTCTATTATCCTGAAGAAAAACGGGTTTTTGTTTATCCTACAGGTAAGGCTATATCTTCCCAGCTTGCCCTTGGTTTTATGAGCGGAAGAGGCGACATAAGGAAAGACCTTCGGATAGAAAGCTACAATAGCTTGTCAGATAACCTCTGGGAGCTAAATTTTTTACCCCCATCTCAGGAAAATCAGGTAGAGAAGATAACGCTCTTCGTTGACCTTTCAACTGGCGAAGTAAAAAGGTTCATTGTTTGGCATAAGACCGGAGAAAAGGTGCTTGTCAATTTTCGCAAGCTTGAATATAATGTAAACATGTCAGATAAAATATTTAAGTTTACACCTCCTAAGGATGCTAAAGTAAACTAATAAATGAGGTTTAGCCATGAAAAGAGGAGTAAAGTTGCTTGCAAGCCTTTTGGTGTTTGCACTTTTTCTTGCTGGGCTTAGCTCTTGCGTTGAACTTCAACAAAAGACTAAAGAAGGGGCAACGGTTGGAGCGGTAGCCGGAGGAGTGATTGGTGTTCTTCTTGATAAAAATAACCGTTGGCGCGGGGCTGTTGTTGGTGCAGCTCTTGGAGCACTTATCGGTGGGACAGCAGCAACTATCATGGATAGAGCAAGTAAAGAGGCAGCAACTTACAAAAAACCCGTGGAGTATGTCAGCGAAGATAAGTCTCAAAGGGTTTACGCCAAGCCTATCAAGTCAGAAGGGCAATGCGAATGGGTGACCGTTCAGTATTATGAGTATGGCAAACTTGTGAAAGAAGAGAAAAAATTGGTTTGCCCTTAAATTTGTCCTTCATTTTTTAAAACAAACTGTTGGGAATATAAAGAATCATCAATAAAGAGAGAAAAAAACAAAAATAGAAGCGAGGAACTGTTTACCCTCAAGATAAGAATAAACAGTCTTTGATTCACAGTTTTAACTCCTTGTCGCCCCAAGCCGAAGCCCTGAGCGTAGCGAAGGGGCAGCGAAGGGCCTCCCCTGAGGTCCTTCGGTCGCTAACGCTCCCTCTGAGATCCTTCGCTTCGCTCAGGATGACCCCCACACGTCACCCTGAGGCCCTTTTT
>CAZJUD010000147.1:0-1793 GCA_964549125.1 uncultured Caldimicrobium sp. | reverse complement strand
CGTTTATTTTTAAATATTGTAATCTTCCCCGGTAGCTCAATCGGCAGAGCGGCGGGCTGTTAACCCGTAGGTTGCAGGTTCGAGTCCTGCCCGGGGAGCTTCTTAAAATTATTCAGGTGTTTGAATCGTATTAAAAATTATCGCAAATTTGCACATCTAACCTAAATTTGGCAATAAGACAAAAGAGGTTCAAAATTGCTTTTCTCTTAAAAAAAATCTAATGAAGCTTGAAACGACAAAAAAATAAACTGTGAGGGAATAGCATGGATGAATTCACTATAACCCCAGAGAGAGAACATTTAGAAGATTTACCCTCTCTTATCCATCTTTCTGACCTTAGGAAAAAAACTCTAACTGAACTCTATCAAATGGGAGAAAGGCTTGGCATAGAAGGGATCTACAATTTTTATAAAAAATCAGAAGTAATCTATCAGATTATAAATGCCTTATTAGCCAGAAACGTAGAAATAGCCGTTGAAGGTGTCCTTGAAGTTTTACCTGAGGGGTTTGGCTTTTTGCGATACAGCGACTACAACTACATGCCAAGCTCTGAAGACATATACGTCTCACCCCCCCAAATAAGAAAATTTGGCTTAAAAACTGGGGACACCATCTACGGATACATCAAACCCTCAAAGGAAGGAGAAAAATACTTCCCTTTAGCCAAAATTGAAAGAATAAATTACCTTTCACCTGAAGTAGTCCGGGCAAGGACCCCCTTTGAACATCTAACCCCGATTCATCCCAACAGATGGCTAAAGCTTGAAACCACCTCAGATAACTTTTCAACAAGGATCATAGACCTCTTTGTGCCTATAGGCAAAGGCCAAAGAGGCTTAATTGTTGCTCCACCACGCACTGGCAAAACAGTCCTCCTACAAAACATCGCAAACGGAATTGTCGCCAACTATCCTGACATTTATCTCATCATCCTACTTGTTGATGAAAGGCCTGAAGAAGTAACGGAAATGCAAAGGACCGTTCCAAAAGCTGAAGTCATTAGCTCAACCTTCGATGAACCGCCGGAAAAACATATTAAAGTTGCAGACATCGTCATCGAAAAGGCTAAAAGGCTTGTTGAATGTAAATACGACGTTGTCATCCTCCTTGATAGCTTGACCCGTTTAACTCGGGCCTCAAACTTAACCGCTCCCTCAAGCGGAAAGCTCCTTTCTGGTGGAATAGATGCCAACGCCTTTCATAAACCTAAAAGATTCTTCGGAGCAGCAAGAAACATCGAAGAGGGAGGAAGCCTAACGATCATAGCAACCTGCTTAATAGATACCGGAAGTAGGATGGATGAGGTCATTTTTGAAGAGTTCAAAGGAACTGGCAACATGGAAATTGTGCTCGATAGAAGGCTTGCTGAAAGAAGAATATGGCCAGCCATTGATATCCACCTTAGCGGAACAAGAAAGGAAGAGTTGCTCCTCCCACCCCACATACTCCACCGCGTTTGGCTCTTAAGAAAAGTCCTTGCCCCATTAAGTCCTGTCGAATGTATGGAATTTCTAATCGAAAAGATGAAAGACACCAAAAACAACGAAGAATTCTTAAGTATAATGAACCAGTAAGGTTAAAATTTTTGATTAAACTTCTTTCTTTTCCTAAGTTCTTCTCCCTTTGCTGAAAAAACGAGTTAATTTAGTCTTTAAATTTTAACAGGGGGGATGTCCCCCTACGACTTCTATTGAGTAACTTTAACCTCCTGGATATGGTAGTGTCTCATTAATTGTGTAAAGACTTGAGGGAAAGGGAAGGGTATGGTAGCTTCCCCAATGCTTAATAACCAA
>CAZJUD010000146.1:0-1995 GCA_964549125.1 uncultured Caldimicrobium sp. | reverse complement strand
AATACCTTTTAAGGCTTGGACCTTTTTTTTGTAGGTTTTTTTTAAGCCTTCTACTTTTAGGGCTAAATCTGAGGAGATGGGGTAGACACTCATTGAATTGATAAACAGGATGTTGGGGTTAGAAAACGGAGGGGGCGGGATTCGAACCCGCGGCACGGGTTTTATCCCGTGCATGCGATTTCCAGTCGCACCCCTTCGTCCACTCGGGCACCCCTCCAATTAATCCTTAACTTTATCTCTATTTTAGGATTTTTCAATCCTTGTTAAATGCTGTTTCAAAAACTCCATCTTCGCTATCCATGAAGTAGCGAGTGATATTTTACCTCCCTTCATCACCCTAAACTTTTAAGGCAAGCGAGAGCAGGAAAAGAAAAAACTTTTTACTTGTCTTTATTTAGAAGCTTCAGAGGAAGTTTCTTTTGATCCCTCTTTAGGTTCTTTTTTCTCTTTTTCTTTTCTTGCATAATCTGTGACATACCATCCTGTTCCTTTCAGAATAAAACCGCTTTTGCTAATCAACTTCTGCAGTCTACCGCCACATTTTTCGCAAGTTGTTAATGGTTCATCAGTTATCTTTTGCCAAACCTCAAAATGAGCTCCACAACTCAAACATTCATACTCATAGATTGCCATAACACCCCTCCTCAAGATTTTTTAAGGAGAGTTTATAAGGATTTGGTTTATAAAATAATAAAGCAAAATGGTTGCGATTAAAGGGGATTAAGTAATTTTTCCCTTTGGGTAGGACCCAAGAAAGACAACTTGGAGGCAGTAGTTTTTCATCTCTTCCAAACAGGATTTGACGGGTTCATCCTCAACATGTCCATCGCAGTCAAGGAAAAAGACATACTTCCACGGTTCATCCTTTGATGGTCTACTTTCTATCTTAGTGAGATTGATCCTTCGTTCAGCAAAACAACGAAGGACCTCAAACAAAGCTCCCGGTCTATCAGCTACGCTAAATAAAATAGAGGTTTTGTCATTACCTGTTCGGGGGACCTCCTTTTTCCCTATAATCCAAAACCGAGTTGAATTCCCTTTTATGTCCTCGATGTTTTTGGCTACAATCTGAAGATGATAAAGGCGAGCTGCCATTAAGCTTGCAATGGCGCCGACTGATGGATCAACAGCAGCCCATTTCGCCGCAAGAGCGGTTGAGGATACAGTCTCCACCGGGACAGAAGGGAGTTTTTTTCTTAACCATTTTCTACACTGGGCAATGGCTTGAGGATGAGAAAGGATTTTTTTAATGTCTTCAAGACGACCTGTTTGGTTCATCAGATGATGAGATATGGGCTCGTAGATTTCTCCGCAAACCTTTAGATTGTATTCGTAGATTGCATCAAGGGTCGTTGCCACAACCCCTTCTATTGAGTTTTCAATGGGGACAACCCCAAAATGCGCCCGCTCTGAGCTAACCTCTTCAAAGACATCGACGATGGTTTCAACGGGTATGAAATGGGCTGATGTCCCAAAGTAGTGCTGAGCGGCAATGTGGCTAAAGGTTGCCTCAGGACCAAGGAAGGCAACTTTTGGTTTTTCTTGAGCTCCACGGCAAGCTCTTATAATCTCTGAATAGATCATCCTAAGGGTATCCTCAGGAAAGACCCCTTCATTAAGCTTTACCACATGGTTCAAGACTTCCCTTTCCCGAAAGAGGTCAAAGGCAGAGCCACCTTTTTCCTCTTTAAGCCTTCCTATCTCTTTTGCCGTAAGGAAACGTTCCTTAAGAAGAGAAACAATCTGTTTGTCTATCTCATCAATCTTTGCTCTTAAGTCTTTTAGATTGAGTTTCTTAGACATTGCTGGAACTAAAGTGGTGCCCAGAGCCGGACTCAGACCGGCACAAAGGGCTATTCCCAGTGAATTTTAAGTCCACAGCATATCCATACATACTTTTCCTTAACTTGTTAGCATTGAGATTAATGTATTTACATACAAAAGTCAAGTACCTCGGTGAACTTTCTCTTTTACACCATCCTGAGAGAAGGACCT